>JBJTOW010000224.1:0-8763 GCA_046074805.1 Planctomycetota bacterium
ACGCGGCCGACGAAGATAAAAAGCCCACGGGTCAGTGGGGCCGTGACCGCTTCATGCCCACCAACTTCGCGTTTCTCGACGACGGTGGGTTTTTGCTCGTCGACGGCTATGGCGCGTTTTACGTTCACCGTTACGACAAGAAGGGCGAATGGATCTCGTGTTTCGGTGGCGCCGGCAAAGGAGAAGGTAAATTCAGCACGCCGCACGGCATCTGGGTCGATAAACGAACAGGACGGCAACCGTCCATCGTGGTTTGCGATCGAGCGAACCACACCCTGCAGTACTTCGACATGAACGGCAAGTATCTGGAAACCCTGCGAGGCTACGGCCTTCCCGCCAACGCCGAGACCTGGAAAAACCTGCTCGTCGTGCCTGAACTGCACGCCCGGGTGACGCTCCTCAATGAAAAGAACGAGGTTGTCGCTCGGCTTGGTGACGATGTCGCCCGAGTCACCGGACAAGGGGGAAACACCATCCGCGGCGATCACGCCAAGTGGCAGGAAGGCAAATTCGTCCACCCACACGACGCCTGTTTCGCCGCCGACGGCAGCCTGTTTGTCGCCGAGTGGGTCGGCACGGGCCGCGTCTCGAAACTTCAACGGCTTGCCTAAAAGGCTCACTCCGCCATTGAGGCGCCGGCGGTCGCCATGAATGAAAAACGACTGCTCGAATTGATCGACGCCCTGCTCGAAACGCGGATCTCCGACGCCGAGCGCGACGAACTGCATCAATTCTTGCGCGCCAATCCAGTCGCCCGCAAAACCTATTTGGAACTCGTTGAACTCCATTTGATGCTACGCGCGTCCATGGACGAGTCAACCGTCGAGCCAACCTTCGAGCCAACCGTCGAGGATGATGGCAGCGATGAGTCATCTGGACATGGGAACGAATCGAGCAACGACTGGGATGTTGACGATGACGAGCGCGACGGACGACTGATCCGCGAGGAATTCGCAACGCGAACGTCCCATCAACTGCGCCGCTCGTACTCGTCATGGCTGGCGGCCGCTTTGCTCTTGGCGTTGGTCGGCTTGATCGGCTGGGGTATCGGCGATTGGAGACGCCACAATCGTCCTCTGGTAACCGCTCCATTCGCAGCGTCGAAAGCGACGCTGCGGCGACTGGATGGCGCGGCGTGGCGAATCGCCGCCGACACTCGCGAGACGAAAATCGCCACGGGCCAGTTATTCGTGGCTGGCGACACAATTCGGATCGGCGAATCCAGTTCGGCGGAAGTGGTCCTTGCCGATGGCTCGCGATTCATACTCCGATCGGGAACCATGCTGCGATTTCCCAAACCGTCGGGCGGAGAACGTGGCGAGTTGGCTCTGAATCGCGGCGGTGTCGAGGTTACGGCCTCGAAGCAGGCGCCGACAAATCCGCTTGCGATCACGACCCCAGCGGCCCGCCTGACTGTGCTTGGCACTCAATTCCGCTTGTATGCCGGCGCGGAGGACTCCCGCGTCGAACTGATCGAGGGGAAGGTGCGTTTCGAACAGCGAGTCGATGGCCAAGCGGTGGAGGTTGCCGCCGGGCAGTACGCGATCGCATCCACCCGCGGCACGTCCGACGAACCGCTCAAAGCCCATTCGCTGGAGGACGTCTGGCGGTTGCGCCACACCATCGAACGCGCGGGCGAACAGGTGGCTTTTTCGCACGATGGCGTGTGGTTAGCGACCGCTCGTTTCACGCAAGTCGAAATCTGGGATGTGGCATCCGGCGAGCCTTGCTACCAGTTCCCCGCCGCCGCGCGGTACGACGCGATGGCCTTTACTCTGGACAACAAGACGCTCGTCGCTCTCAGTCATCAAGGCCCCGCATTGCACTGGCCCTTTGCCGACCAAAATGCTCTTGCCGTCGACTTGCTCCCAGTCGCGGGACGGTTGCGGCAAGGGACCGTTTCGCGTGATGGCCGCTGGCTCGCTCAGTCGACCAGCGTGGATCCCGGGACACTCGCCATCTGGAACAACAATCCATTCAGCGCGTTCATGCCTCTTCCCGCCTTACCAATGAAGGCGGATGGAATCGCCATCGCCAGCCGTCATGGTTCCCCGCAGCTGCTCGCCAGTGACGACGAAGGCAATCTTTTGCGGTGGGACGTGGCGACCGGCCAGGAACTTGTCCGCTACCGGCTCGAGTCACCACTGCACATTTTGGACGCCACGGCCGACGGCCGAAGACTTGTGGGTTATGGCAAGCAGTCTGGCCTGATCCTTGTGGATCTGGATTCCGGCATCGTTCGCGAACTCTGGCCCGCTACGAGCGTCCGAGTCAACAGCGTCCGTTTCGCGGCCGACGGGCAGGCCGTGTACGCCGCCATGGCGGATGGCGTGGCGCGCGGATGGAACACGTCCGATGGCCGAGCGTTCCTGGCCCTTTCCACCGGTGACGCTCAGCTGCGTTCCATCGACCTCTCCGCCGACGGTCAGTGGCTGGCTATCGCCGGCGATCGCGAACGGGTCACACTCTGGCACGTCGAGCGAAAGGCTACGCCAATGTCGAATCCACCGCCAGAACCTGTTCCAACGCCAAAGCGGTGAACCTTAGCCGGCCCGCAACGAACCTGCGTTTGCCGCATTTTCGGGCACGTATTGCCCGATGACCGATCGGCGCGGTTCGGCCAAGCCAAACGCCACCTCGCTCGCGATCTTCCACTCGAGTCCTAACCCTTGGCTGAGTATGGACAAGCGTCGGTGGCGCGGTCGAGAAGGTCGGTCCGCCGCATTTGGCATGAAAAATGGATATCCGGAACGGATTGCTGGCGGCCGAATCAACGCGGCGTTAATCGGAAATGGAAAGCAGGCTTATGGTCAGTAGCGAGCAACTCAGGCGGGACGTGCGCTTACTTGGCGATCTGCTCGGAGAAGTCATCGTAGAACATGCCGGGTCCGAAGCACTTCAGTTGGTCACGGAGATTCGTCTGCTGGCGCGTGACCGCCGGGCCAACGTGCCCGGAGCGGAGCGGGCCCTCGCCGCGCGTGTGGAATCACTCTCCGAAGCCGAGATCCGCACAGTAGCGCGATCGCTCAGCGTTTTCTTCGACCTATCGAACATCGCGGAAGACCGGCATCGAGTTCGAGTGTTGCGGGAGCGCGAGAAAGAACGCCACCCTGAACCGATCGGCGAATCGATCGGCGCCGCGATTCAACAACTTCGCGGAGCCGGGTTCACGGCGGACCAAGTCCAGTCGGCGTTGAATGTCCTGGACGTGGAACTCGTGTTCACGGCGCATCCCAGCGAAGCCAAACGGCGTTCGATGCGCGCCAAGTTGAGACGCATGCGGCAGTGCCTGGTGGAACTCGATCGAACCGACCTCTTACCTCGCGAGCAGGAAAACTTACACACGCGGCTTCGAGCCGACCTTGCGGTTTTGTGGCAAACGGAATTCTTGCCGCCCAATCGGCCATCGGTTATGGAAGAGGTGGAACGCGGCCTGTCGATCATGCCGCGCATCTGGGAAGTCGTCCCCGCCATCTATCACTCGTTGCGGAAGGCGCTGGCCCAACTTTACCCGGGCCATGAATTCCGGATCCCGGCATTCCTGCGTTTCGGAACCTGGATGGGCGGGGATCGCGATGGCCATCCGGGCGTGACTGCGGCCGTCACATCGCAAACCCTCATCTGGCTGCGGAACGCCGCCATCGATCATCACCTGGCCCAATGCAAGTCGATGTACGACTTCCTTACCGTCTCCGCGGGAGAAGTCCATCCCGATCATCGCTTACTCGAGCGATTGGAGATGGCGGAGCGTCGCTGGCCCGCCTTCGCGGCCAAGCTGAGCCGCGTTGCGCCGTGGGAAGTTTATCGCCGCTTTGTAAAACTTATCGAATGGCGCCTCCGCCAATCCAAAATCGACTCGCCCCAAGAACCGCTTCCCGACTCCGCCTACCGTAACGGCCCCGAGCTCGAGTTCGATCTTTCGCAGCTCGCGGTAAGCCTGCGAATGCATCACGGGCAACTGGCCATCGAAACGGAATTGCAGCGGTGGATCGACCTCACCCGGGTGTTTGGTCTACACATTACAAGTCTTGACGTTCGCCAGGATTCACGGCGCTACCGCGACTACCTCACGGAACTTTTTCAGAATGGCGGCGTTTGCCCGAACTTCGGCGATTTACCCGAGGAAGAGCGGATCGCCGTGCTCACGGAACAACTGCGTTCCACCGCGGCCTTCCACCGCGACTCGCTTTCTCCCGAGGCCCGCGATACGCTTGAATTGTTCGAAGCACTGCATGGCGCCATCGAGAATTTTGGGCCGCAATGCGTTTCCGCTCACGTCATCAGCATGACGCGCTACACAAGCGATGTTCTCTCGGTGCTGTGGCTCTGGAATCATGCGCACCGCAATCGCATGTCGGCGCTGTCGATCGCCGATCAACCTTCGGACAAGACCACCGGCCGGTCAGCGTTAGCGCGACTGGAGACCGCTCTGCGGATCGCGCCGCTGTTCGAAAAGATCGGCGACCTTGACGCGGCCCCGCATGTCCTCGGCGCTCTACTGGACCATCCCGCGTACGCCGACTATTTACGCCGACAAGCGGCTCGGCAAATTGTGATGGTGGGCTATTCCGACAGCACCAAGGACGGCGGATACCTAGCCGCCTGCTGGGGTCTTTACAAAGCTCAAGAGCGATTGCAGCACGAAGCGGGCGCGCGCGGCTTCCAGATCACGTTCTTCCATGGACGCGGCGGATCGTTAGGGCGAGGCGGCGGACCCGCTGCCCGCGGCATCATGTCGTTGCCTCGAATGGCGCTCGCCGGCTCGTTGCGTCTCACCGAACAAGGTGAGGTTTTGGCGGAGCGGTACGACGATCCGCCGATCGCTTACCGGCACTTGGAGCAAGTCACCTCCGCCACGCTTGTCGCCAGCAATGTCAGCCGTTCGGTCGAAAAGCCGGAATGGAACGAGCTAATGGAGGCGCTCTCCAAACGCTCGTTTGAAGTCTACAAGGCGTTGATCGAGGAGGAGAATTTCATCCCGTTCTTTGAGCAATCCACGCCAATAGAAGAGATTGAGAACTTGCCGATCGCCTCGCGTCCCTCGCGCCGCACTGGAAAACGCACATTGGCCGACCTACGCGCTATCCCATGGGTCTTTTCCTGGACGCAAAACCGCTGCCTCTTACCCGCCTGGTACGGACTTGGAACAGCCCTGACCGAAGTGAAATACAAGACGCGGGCCACATGGCTGCTGATATGCGAAATGTACCGACAGTGGCCGTTCTTTGAAGCCACGATCGACAACGCCGCGCTCGCCCTGGCCAAAGCCGATATGTATATCGGCCAACGTTATTCCGATCTCTGCCAATCGGACGCCTCCCGCGAACGGATTTGGATGTTGATCGCCAGCGAGCGGGACCGGTCGCGGCAAGCGATTCTTGAAGTGGTGGGAGAATCGCAACTGCTGTCGCGAACGCCCTGGTTCCAGCAATCGATTGAAGTCCGCAACCCCTATATCGATCCATTGAACCTCATTCAAATTGAATTGCTCGCCCGGAAACGCCGGTTGCCGCCGGACGCCAGGGACGAGGAACACAAATCCCTGCGCGATTTGCTGCGGCTTACCGTGCAGGGGATCGCTTCAGGGATGCGCACGACGGGATAGTATTGGTGGACACGGTAACTGAACGGGACACGCAACAACCATTTGCCCCAAGCCGACTCTATGAACAAAGTCCACGCTGGCGACCTTGTGGTACGCACTCTGGGATCGTGCCGGATCGATTCGCCGCTAATGCCGCTGATCGCGGACCGCCGCCCCACCTACAACAACGTCGATGAGAACGACCGGGTGTTGTTCGACGACACTCGCAGCGCGATTATGGAACGCGGCCTGCCGCCGGGCGAATTGCCCGGTTTTGAACCGGCCGGAGCACGCCGCAAAATCTTCTTCGATCCGTCGAAAACCCGCGTAGGAATTGTCACCTGCGGTGGACTCTGCCCCGGATTGAACGATGTGATCAGAGCGATTGTGCTCGAACTCTACTATCACTATGGGGTCAAGAAAATCTACGGTTTCCGCAACGGCTATCAAGGATTCATCGCCAAATATGGCCGTAGCGTCATCGACCTGTCGCCTGATGTCGTTGGCCGCATCAACGAGCTGGGGGGATCGATCCTTGGGACGTCCCGTGGCCAACAGGACGCCGAGGAAATCGTTGATTGTCTGGAGCGGATGAACATCAACATCCTGTTTGTTATCGGTGGGGATGGAACGCTGCGCGGGGCCATGAAGATCAGCGAAGTGCTCGGCAGACTCAACGCCCGCGTCTCAGTCGTTGGAATTCCGAAAACAATCGACAACGACATCATGTTTATCGATCAAAGTTTCGGCTTTCAAACCGCGTTCTCCGTCGCGGCGGAAAGCATCGCGGCCGCCCACGTCGAGGCGACCGCTTCGCCGAACGGCGTTGGCCTGGTTAAGCTGATGGGGCGGCATTCCGGTTTCATTGCTTGCTACGCAAGTCTCGCCAGGTCGGATGTGAATTTCGTGCTGATACCGGAGGTGCCTTTCGAGCTAGAAGGCGAGCGAGGTTTGTTGACCCAACTCCGAAAGCGATTGGAAGCCAAATCGCACGCCGTCGTTGTCGTCGCCGAAGGCGCGGGCCAGGATATGTTCCAAGATGGCTCGCATGGCACAGACGCCTCTGGCAACACGAAATTACGGGACATCGGTCTGTTGCTCAAGCAAAGAATCACGGATTATTGTGCAGCGCTTGGCATGGAATTAAACCTAAAATATATCGACCCGAGCTATAACATTCGTAGCGTTCCCGCGAACCCCTACGACGCCGTCTACTGCATTCGTTTGGCCCATAACGCGGTCCATGCCGCGATGAGTGGGCGAACCGAAATGGTGGTTGGCCGTTGGCATGGACGTTTTGTCCATATCCCGATGGCGCTCGCCATTCGTGAGCGAAACCAAGTCGATCCGGACGGCGATCTCTGGATGTCGGTGTTGGAATCCACCGGCCAACCAAAACACCTTCGCCCACTCCCTGCGTAAATCACGATCGCTGGCTGAATTCGGATCGTTTCGCCAATCCCGTAATTTTTGGGGATTCCACAAGTTCTTTGGAGTGCGGCGCCCTCGGGCGCCGCTTTCGTCTTGGCCGCCGCTTCGTCGCCGCCGCCGCTCGACGAGCGAAAGGACGATGATCTACACCAACGCTTCGCGATCTCGGTCGCGCCAATACATTTCAGGCGACTCCCAAGTGAATCGCCGCTCGGGCGGCGGTCGTCGGTTCGATCGCGCTTTTTGGGGCTCGTCGAGTCCCTCTGGGTCGACGGCGAGGTTGGCCGTGGGGATATTTCCCGCTTGAGTTGCGGTCGTTGGAGGCGGAATCGGAGTCGCTCGCGAGCTCTCGGAGAACATACGGTCCCGCGATTTCGGAGCCGGCGACTTATCAACAAACTCGTCGCGCAATCCTTCGTCGTCGATCGGCTCCTTGGCATGCAGGAACGGCAACGAATTCATCCGCCTCGAACGCTCGGCTGGCTCCTCGTCCGCCAACCGGTACTCATCGGGTTCCAAACGCGGCGGCGGTTCGATCGGCCGCGACGCGACGGGGAGCTCGACAACGGCAGTTGGCGGCGCCGCGACGATTGGTTCCGGAATTTCTTCATCGAGCGGTTCGACGGTGGGCGGCACGGAGGTTTCGACAGCCGCCGCGCGGCGGCGTTCGAGCCGCCGCTCGCGCTTCGATTCCATCCGCCGCCGTTTACCGCGTTCGTCGTCGATGGCGGCGGGGCGCGGCGCCGGGACGGGTGGCTCCTCGATGATGGGCGGTTCCACATCCATTACGGGGATCGGTGCCGGGACGGGCACGGCGGCGGCGAGCGGCAACACGGGGATATCCTCCCGTTGACCACCTTCGCGGTTAGGCAACAGCCGCGCCTCCGCCCCCGCTTCCTGGAAGATCCGCAAGATGTGCTCGTGGCACGTGAACATCATCAGCTGATGCCCCTGCCTTGCGAACTCGCACAGCACTCGGGCGGCGGACTGTACCCGGGCCGTGTCGAAGTTGACCAGCACATCGTCCAAGATCAACGGAAGCGTGGCGCCACGGCGGGCGTAGCCTGCGACCAACGCCAAACGCAAGCTGAGAAACACCGCTTCCCGCGTGCCACTGCTCAGCTTCTCCAAGCCCAGCGAACGGCCTTGGGTATCGTCGACGCGGAGCACCTTGTCCTCGATCGGCGTCCAGACCCGCACGTACTGGCCCTGCGTTAATCGGTGCAGGAATATCGAAGCCTCGCGGAGCGTTTCCGGCTGTCGGGTCGACTCGTAGATGCTGCGAACCGATTCAAGCAGCAGTCCGGTTAGCGACAGGATTTGCCACCGCTCGATCGCTTCCTCGATTTGCTGTTCGATCGCCCCCAGTTCAAGCCGCGCGACATCCATGCGGCGTTCGGCGACCATCGCCTTCATCTCGGCGCCCAACTGGCCGCGTTCCTCATGAAGCCGCGTCAGTTCGCCGCGCGATTGCTGCAAACGTTCGGTCAATCGCGCCCGTTTTTGTTCGGGGACGTCTTCGCCGCGGGCGGTGAATTCCCGGTGCATCGCCTCTTCCGGCCAATGCTCGCCGACCGCCAGTTGGATCGACTGCGTCAGTTCGTCGCGCTGCGACCGCAGCATGAGCGCCTGGTGCTGCTTGGCGAACATTTGGCGCAATTGGGTTTCATCGGCCGCTTCGGCCTTCGCGAGCAAGCCGCGCCGCCCCTTAACGGCCGCTTCGTAGCCTTTCACCGCGCGTTGCCAAC
>JBJTOW010000225.1:0-6561 GCA_046074805.1 Planctomycetota bacterium
CAGGCACCATCGCCGCGATTCCTGGAATCCACTTGGCATTGGTCCTATTCTTGGCGACCTCCAAGACGATCCGCTTCAGCACGTTATAGGCGGTGGATGCGGCGAGTGCTGGGACGAGTCCAACAAGATATAGCAACAAGGAAAGAAAACGCTCGATGTTTTCCGAGGCGAGCAACGTGCCTCGGGCCGGACAAGCGACTCGGGCGAATTGTTCAATTTGAAAACGTTTTGTCTTTAACAAACCATCCAGTTTTGCGAGTTGGCCAACATCAAGATCATCCATCTGCTCAAGACCCGGTCCATGCGAGTAGGCATTCCGCCAGCTTTCAGGAATCGAAGGCAGGCAGAGCAGGTCGCCGATCAGTCCGCCACGGGAGTGGGACAGCAGGTTGAGTCGCGCGCGGTCAGGAAGCTTTTCCGCCAACGCCACTGCGTTCTCGATGGGACTTTCCCCCAACGTGCGATGCTCCCAGGCATAAATATGGCTGCCAAAACGCTGTGTCAGCTTCTGCCATTCCAATTGACGTGATAGGCCCGTTTTGGGATCGGCCGTATTCAAATAGCCGAAACTTCCAACGGTGCTGGACGCCGTTCCATGTAAACAGACTAGGATCGAGCGATCACTGGGGATATTGCCGGACGACAATGGTTTCGCGTTTTGAAAACGGGTGTTGAGCTCTCCTTTTCCATCGGGCCAACGGTATAGGCCCGGACCGGGCGTCAATTGCTTTTCAATCAGCCACACAAGTGCCTTGATGGTCGCCCAGGCGCCCAATTTCGCGAGATCTTTAGTCACATATTGGCGAAAAAGGTTACTTAGGTCTCGCGGCCAATCCTTCGGCGAGTTGGCCAGGTCCACCAGTTCGTCCGACGCTAATCGGAGAAAGCGGAACGAACGGGCCGACCACTCGGCGAGCCCACGTTGCTCGGGGCCCAAACGACGGAGCGGCGCCCACTGCACCACGTCATCTTTCACCAATTCCGGCCGGTCCCGTTTCAGCTCATCGCGATATGCGGCGGCCGACGTCCACATCCGGAATCCGCCTTCTAATTCCCACTCAACGATGTCATCGTCCTGGAGCTCCAGTTCGCGTTGTGGCACCGGGGCTTCCTTGGCGCCGCGATCGATTGTCGGACTTTCGAACGCCGCGAGAATCCGCAAATTGTCTAACAGTTTTGAGGCTGGGGCCGATGCGGAGGAGCGGTCTGAATCATTCCGCCGGAACGAGGAATTGAAATCGCCTCGAGTGGCCGCCACCATCGGGTCCGCATCGGTGGGTAATGGACGGCCGGCGACGACAATGCGAATCGGCATACTTGGGCTCTCCGGTGAGAAGACGCGGCGGGCGCTGGCAAGGGATGCCAGCGGACGGCTTTAACGGCCTGACAAACCTCCCATCCTCCCTGATCGGCCTATGTTACGCCGTTAGATGAATGGAAACCGAATCGACGCCCAAGATTGAGGGGATCGGGGTGGGGCAAGAAAAATCCGCACGTCGGAGCGGTCCTTGCGGAGCCGCTCCGACGCGCGGTGTCAGTTCCGCCGTGAAGCGATTACCAGCGCGATTGACCCAGAAACCGCAAACCGGCAATGGAGAGCTTCAACCCAGGAGGGGGGGCGTGCCGATTTCCCGCAAAACCGGCCACGAACGGCGGAACATCCTTTCCGAGAAAGAGAGAGAGAGAGTTGGCGAGCAAAGAGGCAACGACGCGGGCGATGGACGGCTAGCCGAAGATTTTGAGCTTCGGGATGCCAGCGGGCGGATGGGATCCCGCCTGCGAGTCAGCTCGGGCGGCGGCATACAGCCAATCGCGAGCGATGCGGCGATCGTCCCAGGCGAGTCGTTGGCCGTCGATTTCCTGGACTTTGGTTTCGCCTTTGCCGGCGATCACCACGGAATCGCCGGGCCGGGCTTGGTCCAGGGCCCATTCGATCGCCGCGAGCCGGTCGGGCCGCACCAGCGCGTCTTGCGGTCGATGGAAGCCGTCGAGCAACCCGTGGATTGTTTCCAGCGGCGCTTCGTGCCGCGGATTGTCGCTGGTCAGAACCCGCACATGCGCGAGCCGCTCGACAACCCGTCCCAATTGTGGTCGGAGTCCCGAGCAGCGTTCGCCTTCGGCCCCGATCACACAGATGACGCGGCCGCGGGTGATTTGCCGAACCGTTTTGAGGGCGGCGGTCAACGAGTCGGGGGCCTTGGCGGCGTCGACGTAGACATTGAATGGTTGGCCGCAGTCAAGTCTTTCGAGCCGCCCGGGCAATTTGGTTACAGCTTCGAGACCGCGAACGATTGTGTCGAGGTCCACGCCCCAGGTGAGCGCCACGGCGGCCGCCGCCAGACAATTGTAAATATGATGGTCGCCGATCATCGCGGTTCGCACCGGCAAGGCCTCGGGCCCGGCTTCGAGCAAAAACGTTTGCTCGAACGATTGCCGATCGAGGATTCTCGCGGACAACTCGGCGTCGTTCCGCATGCCGATCGTGAAAACGGGATGCTTGAGTTTTTCGAGCAGCGGTTGGCTGGCGGCGTCGTCGACATTCAAGACGGCGAAACCGTTGGGATTGAGTTGTTCGAAGAGGCGTGCTTGCACTCGGCGGTGCCGGACCATTGAGTTGGCCGCGTCGGATGGATCGCGACGGATATTCGTAAGGATAGCGGCATCGAGTCCGAGACCGGCGGCGCGGCGTGTCGCAAGTCCAGCGGCGCTCAGTTCGATGATGGCGTGCGACTGTCCGGACAGCGTCATGCGGCGGAGCGAGTCAGCCAGTTGCGGAGCGGCTGGCGTCGCGTCCTCCGCGGACGGCGCCAGCGGCGCGACCGACGCAAAGCTGCTGATGACGCCGACGCCCAGGTCGCATTGGCGGAGGATGGAGGCGAGAAAGTGGGAGGTGACGGTTTTGCCGTGGGTTCCGGCGATGCCCGCCAGCCGCAGTTCGCGACCCGGGTTCCCCGAAAGCGCATGGCACAGTTGGCCATGGGCGACGCGAGTGTCGCCGACAAGGCAGGTGGGAACAGGGGAGACGATCAGCCGCTCGGCGAGGACGCCGGCGGCCCCGCGACGGACCGCTTCGACGACATCCTCGTGGCCGTCGCGTTCGGAATCGGCTAAAGCGACGTAGAGATCGCCGGGTTGGCACGTGGCCGCGTCAGTGGCGCATGACGACACTTCAATATCAGCGCCACCCAGGAAACGTGCCTGGGGGAACAGCCCGCGTAAGCTGACAGCGGGCGCGCGTTCGAAGAGCGGTGGCATGTTCGTCGGCCTCCTTGCCTTGGAACAAGCGGAATGGGTCGGGTTGTTCGCGGCGGCCGAGACTGGCTTTCGCGACCGGCTTGAAGACCCTCCTGGTCCTCAAGTCGTGGGCGGATTGTCGCGATTTCCCCGGGACCGTCAAGCTCGCTTTTTACCCCGTGTCGGACATGGCCGACCGGGCCGATGCGAGGCTCAGCGTCGCCAAGCTCGCCAGCCCGAAATTTTCCAACGTCAGTAGCGGAATCGTGACGGAATGGCTAGGGCGGAGGCCGAGTTCGGTTTGACTTTCGACGGGCTTTTTCCCAGAATCGAAATCCACACGGCTACCCGCCATGGTTGGGTTTACCACCAGCGGGGACCAGTGAATTCGATAATCTCGGAGCAGCTCGCCATGCTGACGATCCATGGAGCGAAACTGCGGACGTGTGAAGGTTGGAGCCGTCGAGCGCTCCTCCAGGCGGGCGGGGCTGGGCTGCTAGGGATGTCGCTGCCAAAACTTTTGGTCGCTGAAGCGGCCGCACAGGCGACCGGCCGAGCGGGAATAGGGGCGGAAACGGCTGGCGGTCCCGGTCCCAAGCCGACCGCCAAGTCGGTCATCTTTCTGATGCTTTTCGGCGGCCCAAGCCAGCTAGAAACGTTCGATCTAAAGCCGAACGCTCCCGAACAGATCCGAGGTCCTTTCAAACCAATTGCCTGCCGCACGCCTGAATTGTTGATCGGTGAGCACCTCCCGAAAACGGCGGCGATTTCGGACAAGTTCTGTGTCATCCGCTCGATGTCGCACTCGTTCAATGACCACAGCGGCGGCGGCCACTATCTGCAAACCGGACGCCGCTGGCATGTGCCGATCGGCGGCGGTTTTAGCCCCACGCCGCGCGATTGGCCGTCGATCGGCTCGATCTCGGAATACCTGGAACAGAAAAGGCTGGGACTGGAACGAGCGTTGGCTTCCTACATGGTCGTCCCCAATACGCTCGGACGGCTCCAGGAAAAAGGCCAATACCCACGGCCTGGCGAACATGCCGGTTGGCTTGGTCCGCGGTTCAATCCGCTCACCACGCAGATCGAAAAGCGATCGCTCACCGACAACCCCTACTGGCGCGATTGCTCCGATGACGAACTGAATTATCAAATCGCGGGACTGGCTCCCCGAGACGGGATGTCGCTGGACCGGATGAGCAGTCGCCATTCGCTGCTCGATCAGTTCAACCTCGAACGGCGGCGCCTAGACGGATTGCTTGTGAACGGTTCGAACGCCGGCGGCGTTGCGGGTGTGTCGAGCGATGTGAGTGGTCCTGGCAGCGGCGGCGGACGATCGCCGGCGGCGATGGCCAGCCTGGAGGCCTTTCGCCAGCGGGCTTTCGCGCTTGTGACCTCCGATAAAACTCGCGAGGCGCTCGATATCCGCCGCGAGCCGGCCTCGCTGCGCGATCGCTATGGTCGGCATCTGTTCGGACAAAGCACATTGATGGCAAGGCGACTTGTGGAGGCCGGCGTCCGCTACGTCACCGTCCACTACGATTGTGTCGATGGCTACAGTTGGGACTCGCATCGCAACAGCGATGATGTGAAAAAGCATTTGCTGCCGACTTTCGATCAAGCCTATTCCGCACTCATCCAAGACCTGGAGGAACGCGGACTGCTCCAAGAGACGCTGGTCGTCGCGACGGGCGAAATGGGCCGAACTCCGCGGGCCAACGCCCAGTGGGGCCGCGACCATTGGAGCACGCTCTTCTCGAACGTGTTGGCGGGCGGTGGCGTGTCGGGTGGCCGGATTTACGGAAAATCGGACAAAGACGCCGCGTACGCCGTCGACAAGCCGGTTTCGCCCGAGGATCTCGCGGCAACCATTTATCACGCGCTGGGCATCGACCACGAATTGCGAGTTCCCAACGCCGAAAATCGCCCTACTCCCGTCGTCGACGGCGGTTCGCCGGTGCTCGGCGTGTTCGGCTGAGAAGTTCCGGGGCAAAGATTCAATTTTTCATGGATAAAAAACAACGGCCCGGCTGCCGAAGCAACCGGGCCGCGTCGCGTCGCCTCTCACCTCCATAGAGCCGTCGCCCGTGATTTGTCGTCGAGCGGGGCGTTTACAACGCCGAGTCGCCCGTTTCGCCGGTGCGGATCCGCATAGCCTGAGCTAGGTCGGTGACAAAGACTTTGCCGTCTCCGATCTGCCCGCTGCGGGCCGCCGCCGCGATGATGTCCAGGATCCGCGAGACGTACGAGTCTTTCGCGGCGATCTCGATCTTTACTTTCGGCACAAAGTCCACTTGGTACTCGGCGCCGCGATAGGTTTCTTTGTGACCCTTTTGCCGTCCGTAGCCATGCACCTCGGTGATCGTCATGCCGAGGAATCCCTCTTTCACGAGGGCCGCCTTGATATCATCCACCTTGTGATGCCGAACAATCGCCTCGATCTTCTTCATGGAATAACGTTCCCTTCGTCTTATAGTTTGGATTGGTGTGCGATGTGTGCAAATCCGGCGAGGCTTGCGGCCCTGATCCGCTCTCGTTAAGGGCACCCCGGCCTGGGTGGCGTTGCCGCCACCCAGGCACAGCGGGCGTCCTCTCGGCTAGGCGGAAGCCGGAAAGGAACTACTCACGTGAACGCTTCGAACGGTCGGTCGGCAACTATCAGCCGAACCGCTCCGAGGTGCGAGCCATCACAAAGCCATGGTAGGCCTCGTTGCCATGCTCGCCGACATCCAAACCTTCCACTTCCTCTTCTTCCTTGACCCGCAACCCCATCGTGACCTTGATCAAGATCCAGGCGATCGAGGAGGCTACGACAACATAGGCCGCACAGGAGGCGATACCGATCAACTGCAGCACTAACTGCGAGGTGCCGCCACCATAGAACAGGCCACTCCAGCCGTTCAGGGCTGGGTCGGTGATGCGAGCCTTCACGACGTCTGGATGAGCAAAGAGACCAACACATAAGGTCCCAAATACGCCGCACACAAGGTGGACCGAGGTCGCACCCACTGGGTCGTCGATTTTAATGCGATCGAAAAACATAACCGAGAAGACAACTAGCACTCCCGCGATGGCACCGATAATGACCGAAGCGAATGGGGTCACATAGGCGCAGGATGCCGTGATACCCACGAGACCCGCCAAGCAACCGTTTAAGGTCATGCCAAAGTCCGGTTTGCCCAGCACCAACCACGCCGTAGCGGTGGCGGTCAGAGTCGCGGCGGCAGCGGCGAGATTCGTCGTCATAGCGATATCCGCGATCGCCATTGGATCGGCGGCCATCGTGCTGCCCGGATTAAAGCCGAACCAGCCGAGCCATAGAACCAA
>JBJTOW010000226.1:0-2502 GCA_046074805.1 Planctomycetota bacterium
GACGCGTCCCGCCGCTCAGCCTCACCGCCGCTAAAACCATTGTAGGAGCCGACCTTTGGAACCAAAAGGGGCACCAAACTCGCGCTTTGACCGGGAGCCGGGGACCGGCGTTTCACGCCGGCGTCGCGAGCAGGCCGCTTACCGGGCTTCCCCGCAGGCGACGACACCGTACAGTGGACCGTTATGAAGCTGCTCGACCTAACCCTGCCGACCCCGGCTGAAAACCTGGCGCTTGACGAAGCCTTACTCGAGGAGGCCGACGCCGGCATTGGCCCCGAACGCGTGCTCCGTCTGTGGGAATCGCCTGAGCCAGCGGTGATCCTCGGGAGATCGTGCCGCTATCGCGAAGAGACTCATTGGGACGCCTGCGTTGCGGCGGGCGTTCCCGTGTTGCGTCGGCCCAGTGGCGGCGGCACCGTGGTGATCGGTCCGGGCTGCTTGATGTACACCGTTTTGTTGCCTTACGACGCTTACCCGCGACTGGCGATGATCGAAGTGGCGCACGAATTCGTGCTCTCCCGGGTCCAAGTCGCTGTGGAAACACTGGCCACAGGTGTTGAAATCCGCGGGACGAGCGATTTGGCGGTCGACGGCCGCAAGTTTTCCGGCAATAGTTTGCGCTGCAAGCGGGCTCATCTGCTGTATCACGGCACGCTCTTATACAACTTTCCGCTCGATGCCGTCACACGTTGGCTCGCGCCGCCACCGCGTCAGCCCGATTACCGAGCGGGCCGCACGCACGGCGATTTCGTGCGAAATCTGCCGCTCGATCCGGCGCGGTTGCGAGCCGCTCTTGCCGACGCCTGGCAAGCCCACGAACCGCTCGACGCATGGCCAAAAGAGCTGACTCGGCGACTGGTCGCGGACCGCTACAGCCGCGACGCTTGGAATCAACGCATCTAACCGCTAAGTTCGCTCTCCGATTTAGATACAATGGGGTTATTTTCCGTTCGTATTTGCTCGCCGAGCGGGCCAAACAGGCACAGTTCAACTGCTTCGAATTTGGCCGCGGCCGAGCACTACGCGAGCGACTTGATGGTCGGATAGTCGCACCGATGCCTGTCGTCGATCGGAATGAACTCGAGCGTTTCGTCGGCATAAAAGTGATCACGCATGCATTCGGCGAATCGCGTTGACACCTCGCGGGGAGGGAAGAGGGCCCCGACTTGCAGCGTCGCCGCGTAACGGTCGACGTTCAAGATTTCCATCAAGCCGTCGATCAAGGCCAGATCGCCGAGCACCGCCGCAAACTTGTTTGCCCAGCACGGTGCGAGCGTCTTTCGATTCCCGAGCCGTTTTATCCAGGCACCCTGCGGCGAGCTTCCGGGTCCGTTACTCTTTCTGGCCCATTACTACACCGTATTCTGGCATCTGTTTCACCTTGCGAATCGTACGAATGACAGACTGTATCTGAGATCGAGTCGAGACTGGGTGCCTCCCGGCCGCAATCTGGGGCCGCGACGAGTTCGTCGCGATGGCCCTCTTGCTTGCGATTTCCGAGGTTACACATTTGCGTTAGGCACAACGCCTCCCCCCAGTCCGTCGCGATCACTTGGGCGATGGACCTGTGATTACGTCGATTAGGCGATGCGGGCTGCTGATTACCGCTACGACCGACTGGGAAGTCCGTCGTTCGGTGGGAACTGAGCAACTTCAAAACTTGAGATTCGGGTTCTGACCTCAACATCCGACCCGTGAACGGTTACTTTTTCTGGCAGGAAGTGAGATGGTTAGCCTAAACGCCCTGCCGCAAGTATAGTGATGAACTGGCTAAAGCGTTATCGAGACTCTACCTATATCAGACATCAACCACATTCTGGCGCAGAAACAGCGGGGGATCGTGTCTTTCGCTTCAGCAGCCTCCCCGCTCATGTTCCCATAGGAACCAGGTTTTGGACGAGACTCGCCCAACATTTCCACTGTTCAACCGATTGGTTGTGCTCCTCCTGAGCAGCGTTATTCTGCTCGGAACAATTTCCCAACTAGCCCGACCAGCGGTTCGCGACAGCCTCGACCTCGCCAGTTGTTTCCTCACGGTCGTGTTTGTCGGGATGGCCGGCTGGGGAATCTGGATAAGTCTGAAATGGCCTGGTCGCCGGCTGGATATTCGGGATATCGCCCCGACAAATCAGCGTCCGTTTCTGCCGGACAATGCGATCACCTGTCAGTTCTTCACGGGACTTCGCCAGGGAGCCATCGTGATCGAGCCCGACGCCAACGTGATTCACTTCGATAACTGTCACGTTCCCAAGGGATTCCTCGCCATCGCCCAGCGAACGTTCAGTTGTTCCCTGAGCGAGATCAAGGACTTTTACTGTTATCAGGCTTCTGGCGCGGCGCTCACGATCCGGACGACGACAGGAAGCGCCGTCATTCCAGGGCACGCGACGAATTACGATCAACTCGTCGAGTTTCTTCAGCAGACAATTTCGGTTCGAGCAATCGCTTTGGGGACTGAACATCCGCTTATGGGCTATTTCTATTTTTTCGGTGCGTTGGCAG
>JBJTOW010000227.1:0-11450 GCA_046074805.1 Planctomycetota bacterium
CCTTCGTCGAGGGGCGGCGGGTTGGGCTTGTCGGCGGTTTCCTGCCGTTCCCGCCAAGGCTTTTTCTGTTGGTAGCTTTCCAGCTCTTTCTTGAGCTGCTCTTTGCTCTCCCCTTGGCTCAGCTCCACCGCTTTGGTGGACCATTTGATCGCCGTTTCGAAGTCGCCCTTTTCGGCGAAGCCCGAAGCGAGCGTGCTCAGGATGTGGGCCGCCTTGTAGTCGGTCACCTCGCAAGCTTTCGTGGCGAGCTTAATCGACCGGTCGGGGTTGCGGACCTTGTCGTCGGGCGAAGTCGCTAACACCCAGGCGAGATTGTTGAGCACTCCGGAGTTGTTCGGATCCAGGGCCAGAGCCTTGTCGAAATCAGCGATCGCCTCGGCGTGTCGGCCGATATTCAGGTAGGCGTCGCCTCGGGAACGCAACGCGGAGGCGTTATCGGGGCTCGACGCGATCAGGCCGCCCAGAATCTGGATCGCGAACCGCGGCCAGCCACCCGCCACATAAACCTGAGCCGCTTGCAGCCGGATGAGCTCGTTCTCCGGGTTCATCCGCGCCAGTTCTCGCAGATCACGGATCGCCTCGACATACTTTTTCTGATCGACGAACACGCCACTGCGGAGCAACAGGGCCTGCGGAGCGCCAGGCCGGGCTTGAAGGATCCGGTTCAGGTCGGCGAGTGCCGGCTCGAGCTTATCCTGCTGCATGTACAGTTGGGCTCGCAGCATCAACGCGTTTAAGTCGCGCGGTTCGACCTCAAACGCTTTGCTGGCCGCTTCGACCGCCGCGGGCAGTTTGTCCTGGGCGGCCAAAATCCGGGCCCGCAACAGATGGCTGACCGACAACTGCGGCCGCTTGGCGATCGCCGCGTCCACTTGAGTCAGGGCATCGTCGAGCTTTTTGACGGAGATCAACGCTTCCGCGAGTGCCAACCGAGCCGCCAGGTTGTCTGCGTCTTGCTCAACCAGTTGTTTCAGGTCGGCGATCGCTTTGTCGGCGGCCCCAGCCGCCAAGTGATGCAAGGCGCGGGCCTGCCAAGCGTCGGAATTGGCGGGGTCGGCGGCGATCGCCGCGTCCAGATCGTTCAACCGCTTCGTGGCATCTTCGGTAAGAGCCGCTCGAGCCACGTACGCTTCCGCCAGCGATTCCTTGGCTTCGTTGTCGTCGCGAAGCGCGGCGATCGCGGCGTCGGCGGACTTCAGGCCCGCTTGGCGGTCGCCGCCGGGCAGCGAGTGCAATCGGGCCCGCAGCAGATGCAAGTCGCCGTCCGCCGGCGCGTATTTCAACGCCTTGTCCAAGTCCTTCAAAGCGAAACCGCGGAGCACCATCCATTGCGGATTCGGGGGCTGGCGTTCGAGTACGCTGGCGGTCATCCGCCGTGCCCGGTCGAGCAATGTCGACACGATAAGCTGCTTGGCGAACTCCTGGTTTTCCTTGTCGAGCCCTTTTTCGAGGGCCGTCTCGGCCAGGGTCGCGACCTTCTCCAGATCGTCGAGCGACTCCGCGTTCAACTGCAGTTCGGTAGCTTGGTCGAGCGTCGCTTGGCCCTTTTTGGCCGACTCGGCCGGGCCCGCGACCGGCTTGGCGGGAACGGGTTTCGTTGACTCCTGTTTCGTTGACTCCTGTTTCGTTGGCGGCTGTTTCGTTGGCGGCTGTTTAGCGGGAGTCTCCTGGGCGATCGTCGACTGTCCGGACATCCACAGCGCGGCCGCAAGCGTGCCGCCCGAGAGCAGCTTGCCGGAAAGTAACCGGCTGCGGAACAACCGGCGACGGGCATCGCGGATGAATGCCCAGCGGCGAGCCTGCGACGCGAAGATCGGTGTTGTCGTATTGATCCGGCTGTTCTTGCCGCAGTCCATCGGCGGTCCTCCCCTTCAGTCCGTTGCTGTCCGTATCTCGAACACTCGTCCACTATTGTGACGATAGCCGTGTTCCTTGTCGCGGCCAATTCTGGCCGCCACCGATTTTCTATTTTTCCGCTGTCTCCATTCCGCTTGCGGAAATTTTTGTTTGGATCGCTGAAAGGTCCGCGAATGGGCGTCCATTCCTCTTCTGTCGGGAACGCGGGGTTCCGAGTTCCGCTCGAAGCCATTTCATCCCTCAGAAGATTCCGAAAAGAGAGAGGTGCCCAATGACAGGTATTCTTGCGTCGCTGCTTCGTAGCTGGCGGTCGGTGAACAGCATGTGGCGCGGGCGGAAGCAGCGGCGCCGCGTTTCCACATCCAGGAAGCGGGCCCGGCGTGCGCGGTGGATCGAGTCGATGGAGCGGCGCGACACGATGTCGGCGACGCCGATGGAAATCGGCATGAATCTCGATTCCGTCAACGACTACACGCCGAACTGGATGTTCACGGACGTCTTCGAACACTCCCGCCCGTGGATCAGCCATTCATTCAACACGGTCACGCGGCAATTCGATTTCCAGGGTGGCGCGTATGTGCCCGTCCAAACCGACGACAATGGCTGGCCCACGCAGCTGGCCACTTGGCAGAATGCCCACGGACATACGATGCAACAGCGGCTCGGCACGCTGATGTTCCGCGAGCTTAACGGGAATTACCCGGCGGGCACCTATCGGGCCGAGTGGTCGGGGACGGGCGACCTGCAATTCGGGTTCGATGCCCGCGAGGTCTCGCGCGGCCGCACCAGCGACGGTCGCAACTTCGCGTTGCTGAATGTTACGCCGGGCAACGGCGGCATCTACCTGGTGATCAATGCGCTGGATAACGCCGATCCGATTCGGGATGTCCATGTGTGGATGCCGGACTACAACGGCCAAAGCTTCGCTGGGCAACGCTGGGAGCCGGGGGCCGATTTCTCGCCGTTCCATCCACTGTATCGCGAGCGGCTCCAAGATTTCGGCATTCTCAGATTCATGCAAACGCAGGAGACGAATACCTCGGATATCCAAACCTGGAGCGATCGTCGGGACGCGGACGACGCGCGCCAGTCGAGCGGACTGTCCGGCCCGATGGCCAATGGCATTTCGGTGGAACATATGGTTCAACTGGCGAACGAGCTGAACGCCGATCCCTGGTTCAACATGCCTCATCGGGCGAACAACGAGTTCGTGCGGAACTTCGCAACCTACGTCCGCGACCACCTTGAGCCGGGCCTAACGGCTTACGTCGAGTGGTCGAATGAAGTGTGGAATTCGGCGCCGGGCTTTGAATCATACGCCTGGATCGCCGACCAAGTCCGTTTACCGGAGAACTCGGGACTTACCCACTGGCAATTCGTTGGCCGCGAGGCGGCCCGCGACATGAACATCTGGAGCGACGTGTTCGCGGGCCAGACGCAGCGGATTGTCCGCGTCGCGGGAGGACAAGCGGCCAATTCCTGGATCACCGAACGGATCGTGGAAAACATGGCAGGCAGCTTCGACGCGATCGCGATCGCGCCGTACTTCGGCCCGAGCGAGTCCCAACGCGCGGCGTACTCGGCGGTGACATCTGTCGACCAGGTCATCGCCGACATGCGGGCGAATCTTGCCATCAGCGCGCAGATGACAGTCAGCCACCAGCAGCTCGCCGACGACTTCTCCACTCGCTTGGGCCGCGACATCCAGTTGCTCGCCTATGAAGGAGGCCATCATCTGGATAGCCGCGGCGGGTCGTACCAAAATGTGTTCTATGAAGCGACCAAGGATCCGCGGATGGCGGACGTCCTGCGCGAATATCTGCGAATGCAGAACGCCGCTGGGCTCGACGCCTATGTCCATTACAAACTCACCGATCGCGACCTTTCCACGCCTTGGGGACTTTTCGGTGTGCTGCAAGCCCAGGATCAGCCGTTGGCCTCGGCGCACATGTACCGCGCGTTGTTGGAAGCGAGTTCCGGGTCGCTGTTCACGTCGACGCCGACGCTTGTCACGCTCAACGCGGCCGATCCACTGGCGCACGAAGCGGGCCTTGGAACCGCCTCGTTCCGATTGACCCGCGGCGGCGACCTGTCGCAACCGCTGACGGTGCGCTACGCGGTCAGCGGCACCGCGACCGCCGGTAGCGATTACGTGCCGCTGGCCGGCACGGTCACATTCCCGGCGAACGAAAACACGGTGCTCGTCACCGTGACACCGCGTAATGACGCTACCATCGAAGCCGATGAGACGGTGGTTCTGACATTGCAATCGGGAACCGGATACTCGCTCATTAGCCCTTCCACCTCGACGGGCAGTGTGCGGATCGTAAGCGATGATTTCTCGGCCACGGCTCCTACGATCAATATCTTGGCCACCGCTCCGATCGCGGCCGAGGCGGGGCGCGATCCGGCAGTCTTCACGCTCACGCGTTCGGGCAGCACGGCGACCGCCTACACGGTCTACATGCAGTTCGGCCTGCAAACGGCGAGCAGCACCGATTACGACGCGATTCCGCTAGGTGTCACGTTCCCGGTCGGCCAGTCGGCGGTGACCGTCACGATCCGCCCCGTGGACGATGCGATCGTGGAAAACAGCGAAAGCGTCATCCTGTCGATCAATCCATCGAACGGACATCGGATTGGACCGAACGGCACCGCGCAAATGAAAATCGTGAGCGAAGATGTGGCTCCGCCACCTGTGACTCCACAGGTCACCGTGGCGGCCACGGATGCGGTCGCCGCCGAAATTGGCAACGACAACGGCGTCTTCACGCTGACGCGAACCGGGAATCTCAGCAGCCCGCTGCTAGCCCGCTACACGGCCAGCGGTTCCGCGACGGGCGGAATGGACTACGCGCCGCTCAGCGGTTTCGCGTACTTCTCCGCCGGACAAGCGGCGACCACTGTCGTTGTCCGACCTTACAACGACGCTACGATCGAGTCGATCGAATCGATCATGCTTCAAATTGTCGACACGGCGGATTACGACCTAGGGGCCGTCAGCGCCGCAATCGTGGAACTGGTCAGCGACGAGGCTCCGCCCATCGTGACGATCGCTGCCACGGACGCGGTTGCCGCCGAGTCGAATCGCGATCCGGCGGTGTTCATGGTGACACGCACCGGTCCCACCACCGCCGCGCTGACCGTTGGCTTCGCCATTGGTGGAACGGCGACGAACGGCATCGATTACGACGCGTTTTCCACTAGCGTGACCATTCCCATTGGGCAGGCATCCGCGACGCTCACGCTGCGGCCGGTCGACGACACGGTCGTCGATGCCGACGAGACCATGACCGTTACGCTGGCGGCCAATGCGGCTTACACGATCGGAGCGGCGAACGTGGCGACGGCGACCATCACCGACAACGACGTGGCCCCAATCCTACCGGTGCTGATGGTGATTGCGAACCGCGACTTCTACTACCAGGAATATGCCGATCCACGCGCGCGGCTTGCGGCAGACGGCATCCCAGTGGTTGTGGCGGCGGCCCGCCGCGAACTTTCCACGCCCCACGCCAACTCGGGACAGGGATCGGGAACCGGGCAGGTCATGCCCGATATCGCGCTTGGCGATGCTCGAGCCACCGATTATTCGGCGATCATGTTCGTCGGCGGTTGGGGCGCGAGTCAGTACCAATTCGCGTTTGGCGGCACCTACCAGGATTCAACGTACAACGGCTCGACCGCCCTGCGGAGCGGCGTCAATCAGCTTATCAACGACTTTGTGGCTCAGGGCAAATATGTCACGGCGTTATGCCATGGCGTAAGCGTACTGGCGTGGGCTCGGGTCAACAACGATAGCTTGCTACGAGGCCGCACCGTCAGCACGTTCGCCGGCTCGTCCCCGCCGAGCAACATCGCGGCGGCGCAGTTGTCGCGGTGGCACGCCGATAGCAACGGCGCGACAGTGTTTACCAACGGCCAGTATGGAAACACGAGCACCGCCGCGGACGACGTGATCGTCGACGGCCGAATCATCACGGCCGAAAATTATGACTCAGCGCACCACTTCGGCGACGTCGTCGCCAACCGCCTGCGCGGACGGTAACCCGGCATCTTGGGTTCCTGAAAAAGTTAGCGACGGACCAATCGTCCGTCGCCTCCGGGGAGCCGCCGTTGAACCCGCTATAATCCGGCCATCACAATTAAGGCTCGGATCGACAGTTCCTGGAACAAATCGGCAAGTTTCGCCGATTCATGAGTACGATCCCAGGATCTGAGCCAAGTTGTGCAGACGCACCTTCCACTGCTTCCCAGGAGATCCTTGTGAGAAAGTTTTTTACCCGAAACGCGATTCATGCCGCCGTAATGCTCTCGATGACGCTGGCCTCCTGGTCCGGCACCCCATGGGCGAACGTCCCGGTGGCGGAGGCCCAGGAGTCGCCGACCACCAAAGACGGCGCGGCGGCGATTCCACATCACGATGGCAAGCCTGCGGATATGGCCAAGCCAGTCCAAGTTTTCATCCTTCTCGGCCAATCCAACATGGTTGGTTTAGGGAAGGTGAAGGGTGGCGAGATCTCCCTGGAACACGCGGTCAAGGAAAAGAAAAAGTATCAGTACCTCGTGGACGACGGCGGAGGTTGGACTACGCGGCAGGATGTGCGTTTCGTCCGCTACATGTCGGGACGCGGGCCGTTGAACAACGAGTGGATGACGGTGAGCGGCGGTTCGCTCGGCCCAGAACTGGGCCTTGGACATCCGTTAGGCAACGCGATCGACGCGCCGGTGATGATCCTCAAGTGCTGCATCGGCAATCGAGCTTTGGGCTGGGATCTTCTGCCGCCCGGCAGCGAACGTCGCGAGTTCGTTAGTAAGGACAAGTCGGGTGTCGAGAAGAAATTCGTTTACGCCGGCTACAAAGACAAGCCCGAGTTTTGGGAAATGGACCCGGCCAAGGGGTTAAAAACCGAACCGGGCCCATGGCTGGACAAAAATGGCAAGCTGATCGATTGGTATGCCGGAAAGCAATGGGATTCCGATATAGGCGATGCCAAGCGGGCACTGGCCGATCTTGAAAAGCATTATCCAGGCGCCAAGGGGTACGAGGTCGCCGGTTTTTTCTTTTGGCAAGGTGAACGGGACGCCGGCAACGCGGGACATTCGGCTCACTACGAGCAAAACCTTGTCGCCTTTATTAAGACGCTCCGCAAGGAATTCAATGCTCCGAATGCGAAATTCGTTTGTGGCACCTTAGGCGAATCTGTAAAAGGCAGTGATGGACCAGGCGGCTTAGTGCTCGCAGGCCACCTGGCCGTGGACGGCACCTCAGGCAAGTATCCCGAGTTCCAGGGGAACGTCGCCACCATCTATACACAGCCCATGGCCCAAGGCGGCAGTGGCAATGGCCACTACGGCGGCAAAGCCGAGGTCTATATGGATGTTGGCGAAGCCATGGGCCAAGCCATGGTCGAATTGCTCAAGGCCAAAAAGTAAGCGAATCGGTCTTAGCCCAGGAGGCCTGGGATCGGGCTGGAACCGGTGATCGTGCGGAGCACATCCGTCGGAAGGCCAGGCATCAGCCGGACCTGGGGCACGTCGAGCAACGTGTGCATGAGCGTCGATTGGAGGTTTTCAATCCCCATCGGCTCGCTGAGCGGCTCGCCGGCGTCGCGGGTCGAATGGCCGATCACTTGTCCGGTCCGCAGGCCGCCACCACTGAGCAACAAGGGCGAAAGTCCGCCCCAGTGGTCGCGGCCGCCATTCTTGTTGATCCGCGGTGTGCGCCCCATTTCGCCCGACACGACAAGCAAAATCTTGTCCGACAGTCCGCGAGCCGCTACGTCTTCCAGAAACGCCGACACGGCGTAGTCGAGCGGCAAACCCATGTACTGCATGCCCTCTTCCATCGTCGCGTTATTGACGTCGGCGTGCATGTCCCAGACGAAATTCGTCGTGACCGTCACGAAGCCGCACCCCGCCTCGCAGAGCCGCCTAGACAAGAGCAGCAGTTTTCCCAAGGTTTTCGCGTTGTCGACATAGTTGTTGTAGTTGTTCCACTTGCGGCTGATTTGATCCGGCCGAACCAACGGCGCCGTGTCGTACCGAGCCACCGTCTTGGGGTCTTCACGCGACAGATCGAAAGCTCGCGCGACGCCACCCAAGATCGTCTGGAACGCCTGTTCCTGAAAACGGTCCATCCCTTCGAGCGCCCGGGCGTCTATTGAACGCTTGATGACGTCCAAGCCTTTGAGCAGATTGCGGCGGTCGTCGAGGTGCTCGGCCTTCAATGCCAACTGCATATCCTTTTGCATGTTGCCACCGCCGCCAGGCACGAACGGCGCGTACGCTGAACCGAGCAGGCCCGAACTGTCGAATTTTCCAAAACTGAAATTGGCGTTCTGGGTGGAGTCATCGACGGCTCGCGGAAACAACGCCGCGTTCGTCGGCATACCCGTCGCAGGATGGTTGGAACCGGCCACTCGCGAGTACAGCGAGCCTAAGTTTGCGTTGAGTGATTGGCGGCTAACAATCGGCTTAATGTCGTGGTTGCCATCCCCGGTGCGGTAAGAACGCACAATTGACACTCGCTTCGCCAACGCGGCGATGCGGGGGAAGGACGAGCCGAACGTAACACCTGGAATTGCGGTCGGAATCTCGCCAGTCGCGCTGCGGATCTCCGCCGGCATGTCCATTTTCGGATCGAAGGTTTCGATCTGGCTCGGGCCGCCGTGAAGGAAAAGGAACACCACGGACTTGTCGGTGACATTCCGTCCCGAGTGGGCCGCGTTAGCCCGCGTGGCCAGCAGGTCGGTAAGAGACCAAGCTCCGAGCCCGCCTCCCAGTCCGAGCGAACCGATCCGCAGAAAGTCGCGCCGTCCCATTCCGCCTGCCGCATCCCGTACCGAAAGCATCGCTCGCTCTCCTGCCATGCCCCATGTCGCTCGAAATCGCCGGATCGAAGTTTTTCGACGTCGACCTAATCCTACATCGACAAACGTATCAACCCGACTCGATGGAAGCAAGCGATTTCGGGCCGCGGCTGTCCCGACCGGACGGCCGCCCGGGGCGATTGTCGCCAGCATCAGCGGTAACCGGTCAGGAGTCCGGACGACCGATATCGTAACCCGAAGCGCAAGCGAGGGCCGCTGTTCCGCCGTACGATGGACGTCGCAGTCAGTCGCGCACGGTACGTCGGCCTGGCAGATTGCCTGTTCCCATGAGCCGTGCCTTGCGACTCCGTTGACCTCCTCAGGGCCGAACGCTAGTGCCATTCGCCGAGCCCAGCCCCACGGGCCGGGGCACGCCTTTCATGAGATCCCAGACCTCCCAATCGCCAGTTGGCGGCAGTCGTCGTCTGCAACGCTCCCGCGTAGTCTGCAACGCTCCGGGGCGACTGGCAGTTGCGACAGACGGAGGCGAACGGCCGTGTCGAACGGCCGAGTCATCCACAGGAATCGGCATCCTTCAAAATATCGAGGAGGCCGTTCGAGCGGAGTTGTCATGGACCACGCCGGCGTCGGAAAGCGCATAATACGCGTCCGTCGGGTCGACGTATGTCCGTTCGCTTGCCCGCTAGCCTGTCCTTTCGTGAGTGCATTTGTCTTGTCCGTCGCCCAGGGACCACGCAGTCGCTACCGATCCCTACCGATCCCTACCGATCTCTAACCATGTCTTCATGGAGCTTCGCGAATATGCTTGCCACCTTCCTGCTGGTTGCCGGCTTGGCATGCGGTCAGCCCGCAGCCGCCCCACCGGGGCAAAGTCCGGCTAAGCCGACGGCCGAGAGTCCGGCGGAGTTGAAAGCGGCTGTCGGACGGCTCGTACGGCAACTCGATGACACCCAGCTCGCGCGGCGCGAGTCGGCCGAGAAGGAGTTGATCGGCCTAGGACCAGCGGTTATTGACCTTTTGCCGCCGGTGACGCGGCAGATGCCCGCCGAAGTGAAGGAGCGGCTTGCCCGCGTGCGACGAACGCTCGAATCGTCCGCGGCGGAACTGTCGTTATCGCCGACCCGCGTGACCCTCAAGGGGCCACTGAAGTTCAGCGAGGCGCTATTGGCCATCGAGAAGCAGACGGGCAATCGGTTGGTCGATTACCGCGAGGAATTCAACCAGCAGCGGCGCGAATTCAACTTCGAAGGCGAGATACGCGACAAGCCGTTTTGGGAAGCGCTCGACAGCCTGCTCGACCAAGGCGAATTGACCACCTATGCGTTCAGTGGAGAACGAGCGGCGGCGGCGATCGTGGCGCGTGGCGAGGGGGAGATGGCGCGGAGCAAACGCGGCGTCTACAGCGGAATGTTCCGCTTCGAACCTTTGCGAGTGGAAGCGGTGCGGGACATTGTAAACCCATCCAATCACGCCTTGCGATTGTTCCTCGACATCGCCTGGGAACCTCGGCTGCAACCGATCTTGATTGCCCAACCGCTGGAAGCGCTCAAGGCGACGGCGGACAACGGCGACGACCTTCCCATCGATGGCCGCGAGGGCGAGATCGAAGTCCCGGTGGATGGCGATTCTTCAGCCACCGAGATGTACATTCCCCTGGAATTGCCGGGCCGCAACATCGCGAAAATCGCGTCGCTCCGCGGCAAGCTCGATGTGCTCGCGCCGGGCCGCATGGAAACCTTCGAGTTCCCCGACATCGAAAAGGCGAAAGGGGTGGAATTGCGGCGGGCGGCCGCCACCGTGACGCTCGACCAAGTCCGCCAAAACCAAGAAGTGTACGAGGTGCGGATGCGCATCAAATTCCAAGCGGCGGCCAACGCGCTCGAATCGCACCGCGATTGGATCTATCAAAACCCGGCGGTGCTCGTCAGCCCCGGCGGCGAAAAGCTGGACAATGTCGGCCTCGAGGCGACCTTGCAAGAGGAAGACCAAGTCGGTATCTCGTACCAGTTCGTCGCGCCGGACGGTATCAAAGGATTCAAGTTCCGCTACACCACGCCGGTGTCGATCGTTAAATTCCCGGTCGAGTATGAACTTAAGAACATCGAGTTGCCCTGATGGCTACTACACGGATCGCCAACGCCATAGCCAACGGGATAGCCTTCGCCATCGTATTCGTGGTTCCAGACCTTGTGGCCGCCCAGGCAACAACAGCGTTGACAACGAATCCCCAGCCGCCGGCTGTGGATCTGCGTGTGGCGGCAACGGTTGATGGGCAGCCGATCACGGTCGGCGAGGTGTTTCGCGAGGTCGAACGGGCCGTGGGAACACAGCCAGCGGGGCCGGACGCGGAGTTGGTGCTGCGAGCCGAGGCGTTGGCGAAGTTAGTCGATCGGCAACTTATATTGCGAAGTTTAACGCGAACCAAAGCTGCGGCGGCCTCCGCGGAAGTGGATTTAATGGTGTCGCGATTGAAAGAACGGTTGAAGCCACGGGGTATCACGCTAGCTGCCCATTTAACTTCCCAGGGGCTGGACGAAGGGGCCTTGCGCCGTCAGATCGCGTGGCAAGTCAGTTGGGGGCGTTATTTGGAGCGATTCCTTACGGACGAAAACCTATCCCGGTACTTTGAGAAACACGCGCGGGAGTTCGACGGTTCGCGTCTGCGAGTGGCTCATATATTGTTCGCGGTGCCGGCTCCCGCGGCGACTGCCGACTCCACGCCCGAGCAGCGGTGGCGGGCGCGTCAGCAAGCCGTGGAAC
>JBJTOW010000228.1:0-22312 GCA_046074805.1 Planctomycetota bacterium
TCAGACGAAGAGCATTCAACGCCTGCTTCGCGGTTCGGGGAACCACGATGTCGGGATGGCCCGCCCGAGCGAACCGCAACAGCTCGACTCCCGTGGCGGAAGCCACCGCTATCTCGACTTCATCCTCGCTCAATGGACCGACCGCCAAACCATAATCGGCCTGAAATTGCCATCGAATCTGTTTAGCCCACGATTCCACGCTCCCAAGACCGTGCGTTGACGGCCAATATGTCTGCACAACGGCTCCCGCGAACGGACCACGGTCCGCCGCCGCTCGCCCGGCTAAACACTCAGCCGATGCTTCGCCCAGCCACCAAGCCAGGAGTCCACGGGTGCCAACTTCCCAGCTTGCCACCATGGCATTGGCCGCCGCCAACTGACCGCAAACGACCTGCTGAAGTTCTTCGTCTTCTTGACCGAACACCAAGTCGCCAAGGCACTCATGAATGGTGGCGATCGTCGGTGCCATCTTGGCGTGACATTCTGCCTCCGACACGCCCGTTGTCGTGATTCGCAGCGTGATTGTCGCCTTGCTGACCGTGATCCCGACGATCGGATCGCGGCCACGCCGAATCAAATCCGGCAACATCTGCTCCAAATCGCTCTCGCCCACGCCAAAACATTTGATTCGATGATGTCGAATCACCCGACGCTCGGTCCCCAAGGCGACGCCGATGGCCGGGGCTACTGTGGCGGTCCACATTTCCCGCATCTCAGCGGGCACACCCGGGAGGCAAAAAATCCGCGCGTCACTGCGTCCAGATCGCGGAATCGACAGATCGATCCCCGGAGCCGTTCCATGGGGATTGGGCACAACACGGCTTCCACGAGGGAAAAGCGCCTGCACCCGGTTCGCGGGCGGCATGGCTCTCTTACGTCGCTCAAATAGCTTGCTAATGTGCTCCAGCGACGCCACGTCCAGTTCCAATTCGACGCCCGCCGTTTGCGCAACCACCTCGCGAGTCAGATCATCGGCGGTCGGCCCGAGCCCGCCGGTCACAACAACGACGTCGGCACGATCGATCGCTTCCCGAAAGACCCGGATGTTCGCCGCCAAATCGTCTCCGACCGTCGTGTGGTAGAGGGTCGCGACGCCCAATTCGCCGAGCCGCTCGGCAAGCCACTGGCTATTCGTATCCAATCGCTGGCCACTGGTAAGCTCATCGCCGATGGAAATGACTTCCGCGAGCATGCCGCGATCCTATGCTGGCTGGACGAGAACCAGCCGCCAAAAGGTTTTGTTGACAGATCGAAAGGAGCCTCGCCGCGTTCCATGGAAAGGAACTGGATGACCTTCTAACGTGGCCGACGCGTCGCCAGGAAACTACTGAGCCGCGAATCTTCAACGACGAATGTTTCGCCGGTCGATTCGTCTTCGAGGCCACGCATTCCGGTCTGCGGGTCATCGCACCGCCGAAGCGATCGCATCGAAACCACCAAGCGGCAAAACTCCTCGGGATCCACCAAGCGGGATTTGCCCACGACTCGCGACGCCATTTCGCCCCGAATGGGTTCAACCGTCATCATGCGGGATTTCCTCCTTGGAATTACCGACTTGTAACACACCCGGCGGCGTTCGAGCCGCCTTGGTCGAACGGTCCGCCAGCGTGTCGTCCGCTAGCGATGCTAGCATGAGCCGGATTGTGGCAGGCGACTTCGTTTTCCAACAGTCCCTGCGCACAGTCTTCATCAAAGCTTAATTTTTGGTTTTGTGCAACCAACCCCTGCCATCCGCGTTATCGCGCGGGTCGCACTAGCGGGCGGGTCGCCGGAGTCGTTGGTCGAAAAAGCTAAAAGACTGTTCCACCGTGTGGTCCAATTCGTCGCCCTTCCAGCCATGAGCGGCGTTGACCAGCAGTTCGACCCGCCCCGACACGCCGGCCGCCGTCAGCGCCTCCACCATTCGGTAGGCTTGGGAATGAGGGACGAGAGGGTCGCGAGTTCCCTGGAAAATCAGCAACGGCGCGTCGCCACGACTTACGTAGCTCACGGGCGACGCGCGGCTCGCGGCTTGCGGGTTATCGGCGGCGGCAACGCCCAGGAAATCCTTGACGAGCGTCTTCGAGACGGCCGGTAGGTCTTCGGCGGTCAGATCCGTCGGACCGAAGAACGCCACGACCGCTTGAACTTGGCTCGCCTGGTCCGCCCATCCGCCTTGACCTTCGAGGCCATCTTGAGGGCCCATGACACCCAGCAACATGGCCAGATGCGCGCCTGCGGAAAACCCTATCGCGCCGATTCGCCGCGGGTCCACTCCCAGCCGGTCCGCTTGGGCGCGAAGGAAGCGAACGGCGCATTTCGCATCTTCAATTTGTGCCGGGAACGGATTTTGGGGGCAAAAACGGTATTGGACCGTTACCGCTACGTATCCCGCCTGAGCGAACTTGAAAATCAAGTCGGTGTGGCCTTTTTTATCGCCGCCTCGCCAAGCCCCGCCATGGATCACGACGATACAAGGCGCGGCCTGGGCGAGTTGTTCGGGACGAGCCAAATCGAGTCGCAGCGGCTGTCCGCCTCCTGTGCCGTACTCGATGTCTCGCTCGTACGCGATACCCTGCGGCACACTTGCCGCCGGTTGACTCGCGGCTCCCGCCACGGCCCCGGGTTGCGTGGCCGCGGCGGCGGTTGCTCCGACTCGGCCAGCGGCTTGGGCGTAGAGCTTTCGCGCCGGGCCAGACACCAAGAAGATTGTCGCCGCCAAGGCCGGTGTTAAAACGGCGACTCGGCGCCAAACATCACGGCCAAGCGTGGGCCCAAGCATGGCTAACCCTCGTCCGAGGCGCGGAACCAAGGAGTGAGTGAAGGCTCGTAGCTTTGCAGTTCATTCGCGTGGAAATACAACGCGATTTCACGAGCGGCCGCATCCGGTCCGTCGGAGGCGTGTACGAGATTCATCTGTCGGCTTCCGCTGTAATCGCCCCGAATCGTGCCGGCGGCCGCCTTGAGTCCGCTGGTAGCGCCCAGGATGTCGCGAGTCACACGGATTGCTTCCAAACCCTCGAGCACCATAGCGACGATCGGGCTGGCCGTTATGAACGCCTCGAGCGCCGGGTAGAACGGCTTTGCGACGTGTTCGGCGTAATGGGTCTTCGAGAGTTCCGGGGTGACCCGCAGCATCTTCATCGCGACGATGTTGAAGCCTTTGTCCTCGAAGCGACTGATCACCCGACCCATCAAACGCCGCTGCACGCAGTCCGGCTTGAGCAACACCAATGTCCGTTCCAACGCCATATTTCGGTTCTCTCTCCGCGGTTCCGATCCAATTCCCCAACGCGAAGCTTTGACATCGGCTCCGCGATAACGAACGGGATTCTAGGCGATCGCCGCCAATCGCTCAACGACCAGCGGCGGATGGATAGACAACCGAGTCGACGCGGGATCAGTCGTTATTGCGGGCGCTGGCGATAAGCCGCAGGAACTCGAAGTTCGACTTAAACCGCCCTAATTGCTTGGTGAGTTGCTCCATGGCGTCAACGGGGTGCATCGATGTCAGGGTGCGGCGAAGCATCGTGACGGCGTGCAGTGTTTCGGGATCGTGCAGCAACTCCTCACGCCGAGTGCCGGACTGCGTGATATCGATCGCTGGGAAGACGCGACGGTCGGAAAGCCGCCGATCGAGCACAAGTTCCATGTTGCCGGTGCCCTTGAACTCCTGAAAAATCAGGTCGTCCATCCGGCTTCCAGTATCGATAAGGGCCGTGCCGACGATGGTCAGCGAGCCGCCCTCCTCGAAGGCGCGGGCGGTGGCGAACAGCTTTTTCGGGATGTCCATCGCCTTGATATCAACACCGCCAGACATGGTGCGGCCCGTGTTTCCAACCCATTTGTTGAAGGCGCGGGCAAGGCGGGTGATGGAGTCGAGAAGCAGAAAGACATCGCGTCCCATTTCCGCCAATCGCTTGCAGCGTTCGATCACCAGTTGCGAGATGCGGACATGGCTGTCGACATCCATGTCGAGGCTGCTCGCGATCACTTCGCCCTTGACGTTGCGGCGCATGTCGGTCACTTCCTCGGGACGCTCGTCGATCAACAGCACGATCAACTTCACATCGGGATAGTTGGTCGCGATGCCATGGCTGATGTGCTGCAGCATGATCGTCTTGCCGGTGCGGGGCGGCGCGACGATCAGGGCCCGCTGGCCGCGGCCGAGCGGCGTGAGCAGGTCCATAACACGCGTTGTCAACGGCGTAGAGCCTGTTTCCAAGCGATACCACTGCTGTGGGTTGATCGGGGTGAGTTGGTCGAATGATTTGACCTTGGCATATTGATCGGGCGGCAAGCCGTCGACGTCCGTGATCTCCCGCAGTCGCGGCCCCTGCTGCTTGCGGGCCTGTTGCACGAGTCCGCGAATCATCACGCCTTGGCGCAGTCCGAATCGCTCGATCATCGTCGCCGGCACAAACGGATCGGTCCGTTCCCGCGAATAGAAATTGTCGGGACTGCGGAGAAAACCGTAGCCGTTGGGGTGCATCTCCAGCAGGCCATAGCCGGGGTCGAGCGGAATCTCGTGGACAGCCTCCACGGGAGCGCCGCCACCGGCCGCCTCACCCTCGGCGCCCACAGGGCGGGAAGGATCCGAGTCGGATTGAGGATCACCGAAGTCGTCGCCTGGCAGGGGAGAGCCTCCGCCGGGCCCCCCGTGAGGTCCGCCATGCGGTCCGCCTTGGCGTTGATCGTTAGGTCGGCGGCGACGACGGCCACGACCACCGGGACCTCCGCCCGGTCCGCCACCACCTCCACCGCCTCCGCCACCGTAGCCGCCGCGTCCCATGGAATGACCACCGCCCGGACGCCGAAAACGCTTCTTCCCCATGAATTTTCATCCGCAACAAACAAAGGACGGGGATTGCCCGTTGGAAAAGCTCATCCTTGGAACCTGCAATCGTCGCGCACGGCCTACCGACGGCCGCAAACCGATCACGAGTGGCGTGCATGCGCACGAAGTCAAGGGGAAAACAGAGCTGGCATCTTGCCAAGACCGAAGCCCGCCGAAAACACAGCGACGCCCGGACCGCTCTCCAGCAGCTTTTCCCAAGACGGGTGCTCAAACCAACTACAGCACTTGCCTTCTTGTAGGACGCTCACCAAGCATCGCACGGCTAGCTCGCAGCCAAGTAAACGACGTGGCGCTGGTTAAGCAACTCGTGGGCAACGCACCATCGGTTCGTTTTCCACCGTTTCCCGACACCGAGAATTCCCGGCAGCGGAGATGCCTGTCGCAGGAAGGGGGACTTCCCACACAGACACGAGCCTTCACCTACAGAAGTTCCAGAAAGAGCAAACTGGCGGGAAGTATCGTCAAGACCCCGATGCATGTCAAGCGACATACCGAAAATTCTGGCTTTCCGGGTTCCTACGCAATTCGCCATGGGTTCTTCGGCAAAGCTGGCTTTCGGCCACAAATGGCCGCTCCAGTTAGCGGGTAAGTGCCGTTCAACGGACTGTGATTCACCCCTACCGACGGAGCGATGGGCGACAATCGCCAAAACCGAAAGAATTGCTACAACCGATTCACGTGGACATCCGATAAATGCGGTAACTGGCGTAGTCGCGGCGTGCGGTCCGTGATGGCGTTGCCAGCTATCCGAGAGGTGGTGGGATATGCGGAAAGTCTTGCGTGTGGTGATTTTGGGCGGTTGCAGCCTCGCCGCCATGGGAGCCTACCCGGCGTTTGCCCAACAGCCCTACGCGATGCCGCCGCGAGGCGGAGCGGGACCTGGTTATGGCCAAGCCAACTTCAACGCCCCAGCGCCACTCGCATGGCTCGATAATGTCGACGCCGCCCTCCAGCAAGCCGCCGCCCAAAGACGCTTGGTGCTCGTCCATTTTTGGAGTGATAACTGTCCGCCGTGCGTGGGCGTGGAGCGCAACGTCCTCAGCCGCCCTGAGGTGCAACAGTCGATCCAGGCGAATTTCATCCCCGTAAAGATCAAAGTCGATAGCCAACCGGGTATCGCCGAACGTTTCCGCGTCGATCGCTGGCCCACGGACCTCATTTTGTTGCCGGACGGACAGGAGCTTGTCCGCTCTGTCAGTAGCCAAGACCCAACTCGTTACACCGCGTTTCTGGCTCGAGCCGCATCAGTGTTGAACAACGTGAACAACGCCGCCGAGAGCACGCAGCGTTCCGCCCAAGCCATCCGAGGTCAATTCGCCGCCCTTCAACAAGATGTCGCTCGCGATGCTTTCAATACGGGAAACTCGGCGGCAACCGCCGCGCAACAAGCCGCGAACTCAACGGCCGGCGCCGCTCAAGATTTCGCCAACAACACCTATGGGCAGGTCAATAACGCGGCAAGCCAAGTCAACAACGCGGCGATCCAGGTGACGAACACGACGAGCCAAATGACCAGCCAAATGACGAATCAGTTGGCGAACCAAGCCGCCATGGCCCATGCCTTCGCACCGCCCGCCACCCCAGGGACGCCCACGGTCGGTCAAGGTGGTTACGGCCTTCCATCACTTCCGCCGGCGATGCCCGCGCCAAGCAACGGAGGCCGCTTTATGCCAGGCGGCGCTATGCCACCATCCGGCGTTCGATCGACTCAAGGCGTGGTCGCGCCCGCCGGTATGTCCGCGCCTACGGATGGCGGCGGAGTTCGAAGTGGTGCCGCGAGTCCCATTTCGGGTGCCGGTTTGGCTGTCGGCGGCGGTCCTGGCATCGGCAGTGGTCCTGGCATCGGCAGTGGTCCTGGCATCGGCAGTGGTCCTGGCATCGGCAGTGGTGGCGTGCGCAGCGGTAGCGGCGCGGGCGGCCTTGGGGCAGGGGGGGCCGCTTCGTCCCAACCGTCCGCGATCGGTCTCGATGGCTACTGCCCGGTGACACTATTCGAAACCCGAAAATGGCGACGAGCGGACGCTCGGTGGGGCGTTGTCCATCGCGACCGAACTTATCTTTTCGCGGGGCCGGAACAGCAGCAGAAATTCCTGGAAGATCCTGATCGCTACGCTCCGATGCTTTCCGGCTTCGATCCAGTGCGGTATCTGGAACAAGGCCAGCTTGTTGAGGGACGCCGGCAACACGGTTTGTGGTATCGCAACCAAATGTTTTTGTTCGCCGATGAAGCGTCGCTCGAACAGTTTTGGAAGAACGCGGAGGATTTCGCGCCGCGGGTGGAGCAGGCGATGCAGCAGCCCGTCGCGGGCGGCCCGATCCGCCGATAAGCCGACAAGCCGGGATGCGCGGTTTTAAGTCGCTCCCTATCGCTTTTCTACAAAGCCGGTAGTTGCGGGGCACTCGCCAGCGGAATAAAACGGTGCGTAACTGAGGCTCGATTTCCCACCATGCCCTCGGAATTCTTCGAGAGTGGGAGCCGGTGCCCCGGAGCTTTTCCCCGCACTGGTTCTGACCGCGGTTTTCCGGGCTGACGTGTCTCGCACAACGTTGGCCCGTTAGCGACGACAGGAGCTGCCATGCGCCTTCGTTTCTCTCCCGTGAATGTCTTCGGGTGTATCGCCATCGCTGGCGTTTCGCTCGGTTGGTGGAAGTCAATGCGCGAGCAACAAGCGATTGTCGCGCGGCACGAGCAAACTTTGAAGGACTGGATCGAGCCGCTCGAAATCCACGACACGACCCTCGTGCATTTCCGCCGCTTGCCCCGCAGGAACGTCGGCTTCGATCAATGGCGCATCTACCTGCCGCCCGGTCGAAGCTACGAGATGTGCTGCATTCTGGCCAATCCGTTCGCAGCCGACGCTCGCTCGAGATTCATGATGCTCGAAAGCATCCCGATCCCATCCGGCCAATCGCTGTTTGAGGTCGATTGGAGACAAGATCTCGAACAAAAACCCCAAATAAGCTTCGCCGCCTTGCCACCCCGTAGCGAAAAAACGCTGCGACGAAAGGTGAGCTTCCCCGATTGGTTCGCCACAAGCTTCGCCGATTCACGTCCTCATCAAGAACTTTATCTGGGCGATACGGAATCGACGACACACGATGCCACCAAGATGGTCCAACTGGCGGCGGTAACCCGTGACTTTACCCCGAACGAAACCACCACGTCGCCGACTCAGCCGACCCGAGGTGGATTCCTGGTGGTGATTCGCCCGGTCGATGCGCCTACGGCGTCGCCAGCCACGAAAACCACCACCAACGCTACCGCTCGCTAGAACATGCGTTTCCGCCGAAGACCACGGACACAGCACTTGCGGCGATTACCGACGGCTAACTCGCAGGCGATCCTCTTCGCGATCGCATTGGAGGCCCGTGTCGCGGAGCACCGCCGCGAGTAGATCCTCCAAGCGGAGTCGATCGGCTTTCACGCTCACCAACTTTTCGAGCGGCTCCACCGCGTCAGGGGCGACTTCCAGCGTCAACTTCAGCTGTTTGGCGATGTGCCGCAAGATCGCGCCCGCTGGTTGGTTTTCGACCGTCAGCGTGAACTCGCTTGGCCCAGCGACGACGCGGGCCCGCTCCACGCGTTCGCCCCGCGCTACGCGTTCCATGATTTCGAGGTCCTCGAATCGAGCGCGTACGGCGATTTTGGCGCCTGCCACCCGCACTTCGGCTTGCGGAAACCTGTCGGCCCAATCCGCCACAACCTGCGGCGCCGATCCTTTCACGGCAAGCAACTTTTCAACGCGAGGAGCTTCGGGGAAGGGCGCGAGCTCGAGGCGTCGTTGGGAGGAATCGACACGGAAAGTCAGATCGAAATTGGCGAGTATCAGGCTCAGCCGATCGGACCACGCCAACGACGGCAGTTCGGCCGCCGGCCACAGATCGTGCGGCAACGCGCGTTCGAGGTTCGAGACCTCGAGTCCCCCTTCGGCGGCCAACAAGCGAATCAACTCGCGAGGCTCCGCCAAATCGTCCCAGCGCAAGCTTCGCGAGGCTGTTAGACGCGTCTGTTCGGCTACCGGCAGGCGTTCGATTTCTCCCCGGCGGAGCGCGGCCACAGTCGCCAAGCGCTCGGTCGTGTAAATGGGACCAAAATACACGACGGAACCCAGGCGGCCGACGCCCGCATCGAGACGCGCGGCAAGCCGCTGGCAACCGATATCGAGACCTTCGTTGGCGATCGACAACTCGATCGACTGTCCCGGGTCGAGGCGCCGATCCAGCCACATGGCGACTCGAAATTCCCTTGCAAGCCGCTGCAGGGATGGGCGTAGAGGGCTGCCGGACCAAGTGACTCCGATGGGACTCTCGAGCGCCGCGCGAAACTCGTTTCCCGTTTTCCATGCAATCGCTGTCGACGACTTTTTCATCGCCGGATTCATCGCCGGATTCATCGCCGGATTCGTCGCCGGATTCATCGCCGGATTCTTTGCAGGCTTTGATGCCGGCGTGGGCGTGGTTTCGGGGGTTTGTGCCGAAATCGTGGACGAAAAGGCCAGCAGGCCGAGAACCGCCGCCACGGTCGCCGAGACAACGATGGTGGAAGCGACTTCCGACTTGAGCTGTAACGTGAACCGGCCCCAGTTGGCCAGCGTAAGCAGGGTACACAACCGTTTTCTTCGCTCGGGTCGGCTACCATCGGCCAGGTCCTGGGCGTTCGGAAAATCTTCGCGACTCATCATAAACTCCCAGGGATTGGGTTGGACCTTGCGGTTCACGCAAGGCGCGTCGACAAGGGGGTCGCGGCAAGTGGCGCAAGCGTTGCGCAAAGCAACATTCTTGCGGAAACAGCTCGACGCGAAAACCCAAAAAACGACCGATCAGGCTCAACGAAATGATTGAGCCTCTCCGCGTCGCGGATTATGCTCGCCCCAGTCATTCGTGCCAGCGGCTTGTCGGCGCCTCCCCAATTATCGGCTGCCGCCCGCTGCTCGAAAACAACCCAAGGACTCCCGCAGTGCTGCCATCCACCGCTCGCTTGCCGCACCTGGTGAAACTCTACCAACGCTACCTAAGCAACGAGCATACGGCGGGATTTGTCCAAGCCGTTTCCGCTCGCTATTCCGTGGCGACCCTGGAACGCATCGCGGTCCAAGGCGATCGTTTGGCCCGCCGAGCGGCGACCATGGCCCTTGGATTCTTGGGCGACAATCGCGTTAGCGCGGTTTTGGCCCGTGGCCTCCATGACGCCGATCGCGGCGTGAGGATTTTGGCCGAGGCCGGTTTGCGGGAAGTCTGGTGCCGAGATGGTTCCCTGAGCCAGCGGCAGAAGCTCCGGACCGTCATGCGGCTGAACGTCGCCGAAGCGTTTGACGAGACGGTGGACGCCGCCAACCAACTGCTGGATGAAGCGCCAAGCATGGCCGAGGCGTGGAATCAGCGGGCGATCGCTTACTTCCACCTGCAGCAGTACACCGAAGCGATTCGCGATTGCGGCCGCGCCTTGGAGATCAATCCGCATCATTTCGCCGCCGCTGTGGGCATGGCCCACTCGCATCTGGAATTGAATGAACCGTACGCCGCGTTGCACGCCTTCCGGCAGGCTTTGGAAATCAATCCAGAACTGGAAGGTGTCCGCAATCAAATCCAGTTTCTTGAACAGTCGCTCGAAGGACGCCCCGAATAGTGGACTAGGCAACACGCGGCATCGCGGGCGGCTTCCACTGGGAATTGACAAGGTTGACCGCTATGCCGTTGCTGGGGGCGCATCTTTCGATCGCCGGTGGATTCTATCGGGCCGTCGAGTCGGCGGCCGAGTTGGGCATGGACACCGTGCAGGTGTTCACGAATAGTCCATCGCAGTGGTCGGTCAGCGCCGATCCCGAGGTTGCCCCACGACCGCTCGCCGAGGCCGACACCGCGCGTTTTCGGGATTCGCTGGCGAAGTTGCGGATCCAGCGGCCCATCGCCCATAGCTCCTATCTGATCAACTTGGGCAGTTCCCAACCGGCCATTTGGGACCGTTCGTTGCGGGCATTGCGATTGGAACTGCAGCGCGCCGAACAACTTGGCATTACCGGAGTGGTGCTTCATCCCGGCGCCGCAACTGGCGGTTCGGATGAACAGGCGATGGATAACATTGTCCGCGGACTGGACGAAATCCACGCGATGCTGCCTGGAATCCAGTCACGGGTTTTGCTTGAGAACACCGCTGGCCAAGGTACGTGCCTCGGTTGGCGGTTTGAACAACTGGCCGAACTGATTCGCCGCGTTGGCGAGCCGGACCGATTGGGCGTCTGCTTCGACACGTGCCACGCCTTCGCCGCCGGCTATCCGCTCGCCGACCGCCGCGACTTCTTGGCGACATTCCGTGAATTCGACCGTGTGGTCGGCATCGACCGGCTCGCCGCAATGCATCTCAACGACAGCAAACGCGAATTGGGTTCGCGAGTGGATCGTCACGAACACATCGGCCAGGGAAAAATCGGCAGCGACGCCTTCTCGCACATTCTTCGCGACAAGCGATTCCGCGACCTGCCCATGTATCTGGAAACGCCGAAAGGCGAGCATGAAGGCGAAGCCTGGGACGCGATCAACCTGCGGTTGCTGCGTGAACTGGCCGCTTAGTCGGCTCGGCTCTCGAGTTTCAAGGTCGCTGGCCGCGGAGTCTCGCCGGCGACCGTCCCCGTCGCCGCTCGTCGGTAATGCTCGTCGGTAATTCTCGTCGGTGACACTCGCTATTGCCAATCGCTGGCGACACGCACCCGAATCACACGACAATATCCGACTTGGTCGATTCCACAATCGCGAAGATCTCGCCTTGTTCCCGCAGCGGCACTTGAAACTTGTCGAGCGACTGTTTGAGCAGGTCGAGGAACGCCTGCCATTCCGCGTCGGTGATCCGTAGGCTGGCGTGCGATGTTTTCATATCGCGGCCCGTATAGCGCTGCGGGCCGCCGGTGGCATGGCACAGTTGTTCCGTCACCAGATACTTGAAACCCGCGGGCGACACTCGATGGTGCGCTTCCTGCACGAGCGGATTGGCATTGAGCGCTGGGCTGGCGAGAACGCGATCGATAAAATCGTCGACGACAGCCGCGATCGCGAACACTCCACCCAAACGCTCGTAAAGCAATCGGTTATCCATGGCTCGGTCCCTCAGATGACGACTTGGACCGGGGAACGCTAACCCGATGATCCGCCAACGTCAACGGCCCATGCAACGTTGACAAACGTGAACGTTGAACCAGTGCTCCGCTGAAGCAGCAGCCACGTCGCCAGTGGCCGGTCAGCTATAGTATCGATGAGAACAGGTACGGAGGGGACATCGCTCGCGGGAGAACCGTCTTATGCTATGGCACAGCCCAAAAAATCGATGTGTCGCCAGAACGGCCCACCGGGCCTTCCGCGAAGTGATCGTTCGTGTTGGCGTTTGCCCAGTCGTCGCACGTGACAGATCCGACCGTGTGTTCGGCACAATCGCCGGCGTTTCCTGGTTAACCGCAATCGCTTGTCTTTTTACCGCCGTGGTCTTTTGCCGGGGACCTGGGAAAGCCGCCCAAGCCGAGGAAAACCCCGTAGCGGCGGCGGAACGTGGCTTCCGTTTTCTAACGGAAAAGGCGTATTTAGGGGCCGATTTCGACGAGGCCACCTTCTCCGAGGTGTGGCGACAGTGGCCGGAGCCGTTACGTTCCCAGGCCGAAGCGGCGACGCCGGCGGAGCGGCGGCGGATGGCTTTCGCTCGCTATGGCCTGACGCCCCGCCCGGGCGACGATTCGGGCAAGCCTTTGCAGTACGTCGTGGACGGGGAGGGACGTTGGACGATGAACTGCTTCGCTTGCCATGGCGGCGAAGTGGCTGGCAAGGTGATCCCGGGGCTCCCGAACGCGAACTTCGCCTTGGAGACCCTGACCGAGGAAACCCGCGCCGCGAAAGTCGGCCTAGGCAAGCAGTTGTCCCGCATGGATGTCGGATCGGTGTTCATGCCGCTGGGCAAAAATGTGGGCACGACGAACGCGGTGATGTTCGGCGTGGCGTTGATGGCGTTTCGCGACGCGGAGTTGAATTTTCACGCTAACCGGCCGGTTCCGCAGATGACACACCACGACATGGACGCGATTCCGTGGTGGCACTTCCGCAAGCGGGACAAAATCTACATCGATGGGTTCGCTCGCAAGGGGCACCGCGCCCTCATGCAGTTCATGTTGATCCGGCAAAACGGCCCGGAAAAATTTCGCGAATGGGAACGCGACTATCAGGACGTCTACGCTTATCTGGAATCCTTGGAACCGCCCGCTTATCCGTTCGCGATCGATCGTCCTCTTGCCGCTCGGGGCGAGCGGGTCTTCGTCGACCACTGCGCCCGCTGTCATGGAACGTATGGTGAGCGTGAAACGTATCCCGAGGTGGTCGTGCCGATTGACGAATTGAAAACGGATCGCGTCCGCTTGGATTCGCTCTCCGCCGAGCATCGAGCGGGTTATGGGGAGAGTTGGTTCGCTCATTTTGGCGAGCAGAAAATTGAAAAGAATCCAGCTGGATATCTCGCTCCGCCGCTGGATGGCATCTGGGCTTCCGCTCCGTATCTGCACAACGGCTCGGTGCCGACGCTGTGGCACCTTCTTCGTCCGGAGGAACGGCCGACGGTCTGGACGCGACAGGGAGGCGAGTACGATTCGGAGCGGGTCGGTCTCAGGGTGGAGACGTTTTCCGAGGTGCCTGCGGATGGCCGGCGATCCAATGCCGATCGGCGACGCTACTTCGAGACGCGCAGGTTTGGCAAAAGCGCCGCCGGGCACCTGTACCCGAACGAACTGACCGACGACGAGAAAAATGCCGTCTTGGAGTACCTGAAAACGCTGTAGACGGGCGATTTTCGTCGCCCGTACCCCGCATCTGGCCTTTGCAAGCATCCGCCCATTTCGATTACACTCGGCCGTTCCGCGAAGTCCCTTTCCTCTTTGGATCAGGTTTTCCGACGGCATGTCGCTCACCTCCGCTGGTCCGGCCGAACGCTGCCCCGATTGCAAGGGGTCGTTGCAATCTATCGAGTTGGTTGCTCGTGGTCCTGATGGTCCCATGGGTCCGCCGCTCGAAACTTTGGTTCGTTTCTATGCGACGGCCGACATCGACCGAGTTCGAACGGGCGGCGAGTCGCGGACGGCGGGCCATGTGCGGGCGAGTCTCTGTTCGCAGTGCCATCGGATTTTTCTTCACGGCGTGCCAAGCCATCTCGGGGCGCCGGCCAAAGTGGAAGTGGCGCCCGCCGTGGAGCGCCCGGCTGAGGAACCGTTGAAATTTGCCCGCGACGCTACGGAAGGCTTTCAATTCCTGCGTGTTGAGCACGCGTCGCATCACTCCGTGGTCGAGGTTTTAGGCGAGCGCGTCGGACCGCTCAACGATGCGGCTCTTCAGCAGATCAGCCACGAATTCTCGGAAGTCTTGGAGACCTGCCATCCCCGCACGTTGCTCGATTTGGGAAATTTCGTTCCGGCCGCTCAGGCGAGCGTCTTCGTCACGGTGCTTATCAAGCTGAAAAAACGGTGGTTGGAGAAGCATACCGTGCCCGGCGACCCCGCCGGCGATGGCGCCAAAGGCGCGGCGCAGCCCACAGTCAAGCAACTTTCCTTCCCCGTTTTCAAATCCCGCCCCACCGGTTTAAAGGCGCTGGAGGCGATTACGGATGGCAGTTGCGAACTGGCCTTGTGTGGCGTGCCGAACCCGTTGATCGATGTTCTGAAAGTGACCCGTTTGCTGCGTTCGCCGCCGACTTGATAACCCAGCGTCCACCTCGGGTGCCGCCGCATGTTGTTTCTCCGAAAGCTCCGCCTAGGAATCGCGTTCGGTGGGGTGCTAGCGGCGGCTATGGTGTCCACCGGGCTTAAGTCCGAAGAGCCCGCTGCAAAGGCCCAAAAATCCGCAGCCGCAAAGCTGGTGGGCGTGGTCGACTACCAAGTCGATGTGAAGCCGTTGCTTTCCAAACGTTGCGGCGCCTGCCATGGCGCCTTGCAGCAAAAAAATGGTTTGCGGCTCGACACGGCCGCCGCAATGCGAGTTGGCGGCGAGAGCGGCCCCGCGATCGTCCCTGGCAAACCCGCGGACAGCCTTTTGATTCAGGCGGCAACGGGCGAAGCCGGATTTCGCATGCCACCCGCTGGCGACGGCACGCCCCTGACCGTCGCGGAGATCGGCGTTTTACGCCGCTGGATTGCCGAAGGGGCCACAGCCCCGGCCGATGAAAAGCCGCCAGAATCGCCGGCCGAGTATTGGTCGTATCGTGCGCCGACACGTCCGTCATTGCCCCCGCAGCTAAGTTTGGAGGAACACTCAGACTTTCGCCGCTGGGTGCGAGATCCGGTTGACGCGTTCATTCGAACCGAACATGTCCGTTTGGGACTCACGGCTCGGCCCGCCGCCGAACCCGCTGTTTGGCTGCGCCGGGTGATGCTGGATTTGACTGGCATTCCGCCCACGGTGGAGGAACTCCGTGAGTTCTCAGCCGATGAGCGTCCCGACGCATCCGAACGCGTCGTCGATCGATTGCTGGCCCGACCCACACATGGCGAAAGGTGGGGGCGACACTGGATGGATGTGTGGCGCTACAGCGACTGGTACGGCAGCCGCAACATCAACGAGATTCGCTACAGCCAGCGTCACATCTGGCGTTGGCGCGACTGGATCGTGAGGTCGCTGAACCACGACCGGCCATACACGCGGATGGTCGAGGAGATGCTGGCGGGCGACGAGGTCGCGCCATCCGACCCGGAAACGCTCGCCGCCACCGGCTTTCTCGGCCGTAACTGGTACAAATTCGATCGCAATGTGTGGATGTTCGAAACGATCGAGCAAACGAGCCAGGCGTTTTTGGCGGCGACGTTCAAATGCGCTCGATGCCATGACCACAAGTTCGATCCGTTGACGCAAGATGATTACTACCGCTTCCGCGCGGTGTTCGAACCGCATGATGTCCGCACCGATCGACTCGGGGCCGATGGCGAAACCGAGAAGGACGCGACGCTCGGCCCGGTGCTGAAAGTCGGCGTCGCCAGGATCTACGACAAACAACTAGATGTGCCGACTTATGTTTTCCAGCGAGGCGACAGTCGCTATCCCGACGAAAAGCGGCGGATGGAACCGCAAGTGCCGAGCGTGTTCGGCGTGGGCGGTCTTCAAGTTGCTCCGATCGCATTGCCAGCCGAAGCGTTCTATCCCGCGTTGCGACCGGTCGTCGCCGAGGGATTAATCGCCGAGGCGGCCAGCCGCATTGCCACCGCCGAATCCGAACTGGCCAAGCTCCGTTCCACCGCCGCCGCCGCTCGCGCAGCGGCCACTCAGGCTGAGGCAGCCACCGCCAACACGGGCGTATCGAACACGAGCGCAACGAACACGAGTGCAACGTTCACGCCGTTTTACAGCACTCGCTTTGCGGCCGCGGAGCCCGCCGTTTGGAATGTGTTGAGCGGCAATTGGCGTTGGGAAAACAGCAAACTGACGCAGACGCAGGTGACGACGTTCGCGACCATGGTGCTTCGCAAGACGTTGCCCGAACAATGCGTGATCAAGCTGCGGTATCGGCCACTGGCGGGCGGTAAGATCCGCTCGATTGGCTTCAGTTTCGACTATGTCGACAATGGCCAGTCTCAGGATGTGTACACCAGTACCGGCGACGACCGACAAACGATCCAGGCGTTTCATCGGATCCAAGGCCAGCAGGTCTATCCGTCGGCCGGCATAGTGCCCGTGATGCTCAAGGTCGGCCAGGAGGCTGTGATTGAAGCGCAAGTGCGCGGTCAGCAACTGCTACTGAAGCTCGATGGCGAACAGCGGCTTGCCTACACCATGCCGACTCCCCGCCGATCTGGCCAGTTCGCGCTGTGGGTGCATGATGGCGCGGCCGAGTTCCTGGAACTGGAAATCGCGCCGATCGCTCGCACGCTGGAGGATGTCCGACGCGAGGCGCGGATGGCGGACCATGCGGTGGCGTTGCAGGAGAAAAAGATCGTGTCCGCGCGGGCGGCGGCGGTGGCGTTGAAAGCGAGGCTAGCCGCCGAGCGGGCCAAGTTCACAGCGTCGGCGACGGAAAATGAACGGTCGGCATTGATCCAGGCGGCGAGCCGCGCGCATCACTCGGTGATGCTAGCGCAGCGCGAGGAGGAACTGCTGGCGGCCGAGCACGCTTTGGCGGAGACGCGACTTCCGGAAAACGAGAAGAAAGTGGCGGCTGCCCGCCTGTCGGTCGAGCAAGCCCGAGTGCTCCGCGATTCGCCAGACGGCAAGTACGAGCCTCTGGGAGAACCGTATCCCGCGACATCGACGGGGCGTCGCTTGGCGCTCGCTCGATGGCTGGCCAATTCCAGGCATCCGCGAACTTCACGGGTCGCCGCCAACCATGTTTGGTTGCGGCATTTTGGCCAAGCTTTGGTCCCGAGCGTCGCTAATTTTGGCCTGAACGGCGATCGGCCGTCGCACCCCGAGTTGCTCGACTGGCTGGCGACCGAACTGTCGCGTTCCGACTGGGAAATGAAACCGCTGCATCGTCGTTTGGTGCTATCGGCGACGTATCGAATGTCGTCGCAAGAGGGCGGCGACGCGGTGGCCGAAACGGCGCGGCGAGTGGATCCTGAAAACCGATTCCTCTGGCGCATGAATTCGCGGCGAATGGAAGCGGAAGCGGTTCGCGACAGCGTGCTGGCCGCCGCCGACCTGCTCGATTTTCGCCAGGGCGGACCCGAGATTCCGGAAGGCCAGGGCCAAACCGTCTACCGGCGCAGTCTGTATTTCCGACTGACACCCAATGAAAAGATGCGTTTCCTGGAATCGTTCGACGCGGCTGATCCCAACGCCTGTTATCGACGACGCGAAAGCGTCGTGCCGCAGCAAGCGCTCGTCCTGATGAACAGTCCGCTGGCGATCGATGCCGCGCGTACTCTGGCGGACGACATCGCCACGGAAATCGATTCCAATAGCGTCCTCGCGGGCGATACCGAGCCGGTCTTGGAGAGTGGCTCTGAACTTGCGACGGTAGGCAGGATTACACGGGCGTTCGAACGCGTTTTGGGTCGGCGGCCCACGGCCGCGGAGATCCGCGAATGCCGGGACTTCTTAGCCGAGCAATCCAAGGCGGCGTCCCAGCCTGCGGGCCCTGTGTTTCCACCTGGCATGCCGATTCGGCGTCCGCCCGCGGCGGACCCGGCGCAGCGCGCTTTCGAAGACCTTGTGCACGTGCTTTACAACCACAACGAGTTTGTGACGATTCGGTAGCAAGCCACGCGGATGGATGAGTGGGGCGGTGGGGCGGTGGGGCGGTGAGTGGGTGACGGAGTGGGCGTGGGGACAGAGTGATTTTGAGGACAGCTTGGGACTGGGGACGGAGTGGAGCGATGGGGATGCGATTTCCTTGCGGCCGTGTGACTCGGCGGCGTTTTCTCTCCGATTGCGGTCTTGGTTTTACGGGACTGGCGTTGGGCGCTATGCTGCACCGCGATGGCGTCTCGCGGGCCATCGCGGAAACGGGCGCGGCGGCCCGTCCTGGAGCGGGTGGCGGGGCCGCCTCGGGCGTCGAGTGGCAGCCGCCAAATGGCCTGCCCCATTTTCCCGCTAAGGCGAAGAGCGTGATTTGGTTCTTCATGCTCGGCGGCACCAGCCATCTGGAGAGCTTCGATCTCAAACCGGAAATCAACAAACACGCAGGAAAGACGATCGAGTCGTCGCCGTACAAGTCGACCGTCTTGGACTCGCCGTACTACCGGAAAAATGTCCGCGATTTCGCCGGCACGCCGCGAGCGCTGATGGCGTCGCTGTATCCACTGCAAATCGGCTTCCAAAAACGCGGACAGAGCGGCCTGGATGTGAGCGATTGGTGGCCGCATGTCGGCGACTGCGCCGACGACTTGGCGGTTGTCCGTTCGATGTGGACGACCGACAACGACCATGCCGCGCAGCTTCAGTTCCACACAGGTCGGCATATCTTCGACGGATTTCATCCATCGATTGGATCGTGGGTCCACTATGGGTTGGGCTCCAGCAACGAGAACCTGCCGCAATTTGTGGTCATGGGGCCGTCGCCGGGCGACTGCTGCGGCGGAGTGGGGGCGCACGACGGCAGCTATCTGGGACCTGACCACTCCGGAGTCTCGCTCAGCTTGGATCCCGCCAATCCATTGCCGTTCGGCACGCCAGGAAATTCGGTGTCGATCGCCGGCCGTCGTAGACAGCTCGATCTGCTCCAACGACTCAATGGATTAGCGGCCGTGGAGTATCCCGAGGACGCGGCGATGAAGGCGCGGATCAAATCATACGAGCTCGCGTTCCGCATGCAGATGTCCGTGCCTGAAGTGGTGCGTTTCGAAGATGAATCGGCGCGGACGTTGGAGATGTACGGATTCAATCAGCCCGCAACGCAAACGGTCGCTCGACAGTGCCTGGCGGCTCGGCGGCTCGTGGAGCGAGGAGTGCGTTTCGTTCAGATTTACGACGACGGCTGGGACGCGCACGCGAAGCTCTTGTCTAACCACTCGACCCGCTGCAAAGCGGTCGACCAGCCGATTGGCGCACTGCTCAAGGATTTGAAACAACGCGGATTGCTCGACGAAACGCTGGTGGTGTGGGCCACCGAATTCGGGAGAACTCCGGGGGCCGAACGATCCGATGGACGCGATCATCACCCGTATGGATTCTCGGTGTGGATGGCGGGTGGTGGCGTGCGTGGCGGCATCGCCCATGGCGCCACGGATGAAATCGGATTCCATGTGGTGGAACATCGCCATTACGTGACTGATATCCACGCGACGGTGCTGCATCAGTTGGGCCTGGACCCACGGCGTTTGGAAATCCCGGGCCAGAAGCGTCTGGAGATCGATTTCGGAACGCCCATCCACGCGATCCTCTAGGGCATGATTTTCCGGTTCCTCGCGTCCGCTGGCGACCATGTCGATGGCGGCGTATTGGGACAGTGCCGATGAGAACCGTTTTTCGCGGAGATTTTGGACTGACTGACTTGTAATCTTGAGCTTGCCAAGTTGCGGTCGACTCTTACGGGAGCGGTGAGAACAATAAGCTACAAGCCGAGATGCCTGCGGGCGCCGGGGCCGGAATCGCGTGATTCCGACCGGCGGCCACTCATCTTGTGGAAAGTGTCGACCGTGCCAGTCAAGATCGCGACGGAATGGGGAAACTCCTCCGCTAACCCGACGGAGGCCGCGAATGCCACGCCCAGTTTCCGAGGGGAGCCCTTCGTAGGGACGGTGGATGCCGATAGCGGTGGCAATCCGCAGGCGGATGGCGAGCGAATCGCCTCCATCGTGCAGCGGGCAGCCGAACTGCTCCCGGCTCAAGGCCCGATCACCGCCTTCGTGTTTCTCAACACGCTGCAGGCGCTCGAGGCGATGCCGTTTGAGGAAGGTTTGCGGCAAGGGGCGAAGTTGTTTCGTTGCGAGCCGTATCTGACCGAGGACCGGTATCGAGACCACCTCGAGCATGGCCGGATCCGTGCCGACGACTTGGCGGACGCTATTCGGGAAGACCTTGGCGCCACTGCGGACGAGCTCGTAGCCGGTTTGTCCACGCGGGCCGAATTACGTCAGGCGATGTTGCGGTTCCCATTGCGATACGGTCCGCCCGAGGAATTGGTATGGTTCGTCGCCGAGACTGACGCGCTAAAACGATTCCGCTCGGAAACGCTCCCTGACACTCGGAACCGTTTCATCGAGGAAACTCGGCATTGGGTGATGCGCGATCTGCGTGGCGGCATCGAGTTTCGGGACGCGAGCGATTGCCCGACGCATTCGCGCCGCGTGTTCGAAGTGCTCGGCGATTTGCTCGAACGCCTGGGGGACGCCACGATCGAAGGGTGGCGCGATCCGCAGTGGGAAGGTTTATCGCTGCAATTGCTGTGGCGCGTGTGCCGCGAAGCGGTCCGCGACATGCCGCTGCCAGTCGAGTCGGCGAATCATCCGCGTCTACGCGATCTGTTGCTCGATCAGACGGGCCTCGACGCGGACGATTTGACGAACCCGCTGCTGATTCGGTTCTGCGCCGCGTTCACCGACCAGGGATTTTCGCGGTGGTCGATTCCGCACCGCGATCGTGGATTTTGGCAGGCGTTTCTCGACCTATACGGAGCTCCTGGCGGTCCTCCCGACCCGTGGCTGCGAGGTCTTGCCGCTCACCTAACGCGGTGGCGCGAAGAAGGGGTCACGCCGCGGCAGGCGGTGATCGAAGCCTTGAACGATTTGGCTGTGCCGCGACCGTGCTGGGACGAGTACCTAACGGCGTCATTGATGGCGCTGCGTGGTTGGGCCGGACTGATTTGGCAGATGGAAACCCGGCCCGACCGCGTGCCGTTTCCGGTGGAGCCCGACACCCTGCTACAGTTCCTCGCGATTCGACTGTTACTCGATAGGATGGCGCTGCGGCACATCGCCAAGCAAACGCTGGAGCATCAGGGAAGCCTGCGGGAGCTGGCGGAACGATTGGGAAGGCGTTCGGTTCCGCACTGGGTGGGCAGCGAGGAGGAGCGGGCTTTCCTGGCTTTCCAACTAGCGCAAGTGCTGGGCTGGACACCACCCGCGTTGTTGCGGTTGTCGGGCGATGATTGGCGGAAGATCGTGCGGGAGATCGAACAGTTTTCCACGCTGGAGCGGCGCCGGGTGTTCCAGTTGGCGTTTGAGCGGCGTTTCCGCGCCCAAGCATTGGACGCGATCCATTGCCAGCGATTGCGCGTGCCGCGACGCGTTGAATCACCTCGATTTCAGACCGTGTTCTGCATCGATACTCGCGAGGAGTCTTTTCGGCGGCATCTCGAGGAGATTGATCCTCGGGCGGAGACGTTTGGGGCGGCCGGTTTTTTCGGCGTGCCGATTTATTATCGCGGCGCTGCGGACGCCCACTATTCGACACTCTGTCCGATCGTCGTGCGGCCCAAGCATTGGGTCGCCGAGGATGTGGTGTACGCTCTGGGACAAGTCGATCGACGGCGAGCGAAGACACGGCGGATGATTGGCGCGGCGTCGCACCAGTTCCACGTTGGCACCCGCGGCGCGGCGGGAGGCCTCTTGCTCACGGCCGCCTTTGGCGTGCTGGCGTCGGTGCCACTGGTGTTCCGCGTGCTGTTTCCGCGTTGGGCGGCGCTGATCCGCCGAACGGCGGGCGCGCTTTTGGAGCCGCCCGCGATGACCCGGTTGCGGCTTGAGCGACAGGCGGGAGAGCCGGGACCGCAGGGCGAACAGATCGGCTTTTCCCTCGAAGAGATGGCGACGCTTAGCGAACGGTTGCTCCGCGATATCGGCCTAACGTCGGATTTTGCGCGGCTCGTGCTGTTCTTGGGACACGGTTCATTTTGCCTCAATAATCCCCACAAATCGGCTTACGACTGTGGAGCTTGCTCGGGCGGGCAGGGGGGGCCGAATGGACGGGCGTTGGCCGCGTTTTTGAACACGCCCGAGGTTCGCGAATTGTTGGGAACGCGGGGGATTCGCATTCCCAGAGACACCTGGTTCGTAGGCGGTCAGCACAACACGTGCGCCGACACGATCACCT
>JBJTOW010000229.1:0-10147 GCA_046074805.1 Planctomycetota bacterium
GTCCGCCGAGGCCGAAAAGCATCCCGACCATATCGCGATCCGCGCGGATTTAGTGCTCGAACATCGCGCGATGACCCCCGAGTCGCCCGCCCCGTCGGCTCCCGAGTCGCCGACGCCCGGTGGCAATAGTCCCGCGAAAAATGGTCCCGCAAGCAATAGTCCCGCGAGCAAGCCGCCGGCGTTGAAATTGCCGTTGAACTTCAACATCTTTGGGACGCGTCCAGAAAAGCCGACGACGGCGCCGATCGCGCCGGCTGGTTCCGCCGCGCCACGTGACTCGAAACCGAGCGACGCGAAGCCGAGCGACGCGAAGCCGACCGGCTCGAAACCGAGCGATTCGAAAGGCGGCGATGCCAAGCCAATTGTCGCTCCACGGAAGAAAGCGTTTTGAAATTCACGTCGCCCGAACCACAGTGCCGCTCGCGGTGGTGACGACAACGAAGACAACCGGCGCGGCTTTGCGACACGGAGTTGCCCAGCGGCTTTGAGCAACGCCAGTGCGCAGCGATGGAGGAGAACAACCGATGGCACGCGTGTTTTTATCCTTGGTGGGGATCGCGTATTGGGCCTTGGCCGTCTGGTGTTCGATTTTGCCAGAGACGACGTCGGCATCGGTCGGTTTTGACTTGCGTCCTGGTTCGGGTCAATCCGAGTACCTTACGGTTTATGGCGGATTGGAGTTTGGCTTGGGGCTGATCTTTCTGTGGCCGCTGTGGCGGCCGGAGACAGCACGATTCGCGTTGAGCGCGTGTTTCGCGATCCATGCGAGCCTCGTGCTGTTCCGCTCGGCAAGTTTCCTGCTATACGCGGGCATTCCGTCGATGACTTATGGGCTGGCGGCGGGCGAGTGGATCTTGATGTTGAGTTCGGCGGCGCTGTTGGCGCGTCCGTCCCGCTGAAAACAAGGATGTGTCGATGAGTCACGATACCCGGCCCGACCCGCTCGCCGATCCCTTTCTCAACCGTGGATTGGCGTTCACGGCGGCCGAGCGGTCCACATTGGGAATTCGCGGCCGATTGCCTCCAGCCGTGCGGACGCTGGCGGAACAAACCCAGTGGGTGATCGAACGATTGCGCGATCGTCGCGATGACCTTGATCGGTACGTCGAATTGGCGGCGTTGCAAGACGACAACGAGACGCTGTTCTTTCGCGTCTTGTCGGAGCATCTCACGGAGCTGCTTCCGATCATTTACACGCCGACGGTGGGCACAGCGTGCCAGCGTTATAGCCGGCTGCCGCCACGGCGACGTGGCTTATGGATTACACCGGATGATATCGATTGCCTGCCGGAGTTGCTCCGCAATAGTCGTCGGCCGGATATTCGGTTGATCGTCTTGACCGACAACGAACGCATTTTGGGATTGGGGGACCTGGGAGCGGGTGGGATGGGGATTCCGATCGGCAAATTGGCTTTGTACTGCGCCGCGGCCGGCGTGCGTCCCGAGCACTGTTTACCTATCAGTCTGGATGTTGGAACGAACAACAAACAGTTGCTCGACGATCCGCTGTACATCGGTCGACGGGCGCCAAGACTGCGGGGCGAACCTTACTTTCAGTTGCTCGACGCGTTTGTCGCGGCCGTGCGGGAAACCTTCCCAGGCTGCCTGATCCAATGGGAGGACTTTCATAAAGACAACGCCTTCGCGGTCCGCGATCGCTACCAAACGGTGACGCCTAGTTTCAATGACGACATCCAAGGCACGGCGGCGGTGGCGGTGGCTGGCATCCTGTCGGCGATGCGGGTGACGGGCGAGCCGTGGAAGCGTCAGCGGATTCTGTTTGCCGGCGCTGGTGGAGCGGGCATCGGAATCGGGCGGTTGGTGCGAGCGGCGATGAGGCAAGCGGGGGTCGCGGCGGACATGCTGCGAACAGCTTTGGTCTTCCTTGATTCTCAGGGCTTGGTGCATGCGGGGCGGACATTCCGCGAACCGCATAAACGTGACTTCGCGTTGTCCGACGTGGACATGGAACGCTACGGATTGAACGGCGGCTGCGGTTTGCTCGAAGCCGTTCGAGCGATTCGGCCCACGGTGCTGATCGGCACGACCACCCGTCGTGGAGCGTTCGACGAGCCGGTGGTTCGCGCGATGGCGGAAGGTTGCGCTCGGCCGACCATACTGGCGCTCAGCAATCCCACGGCGAATTGCGAAGTCGTGCCGGAAGACGCCTTGCGATGGTCGGAGGGCCGGGCGCTGATCGCCACCGGTAGCGCTTTTCCGCCGGTTGAATTCGGTGGCCAGCGTCATTTGTTTGGGCAAGCGAACAACGTGTTCGTTTTCCCGGGTGTCGGTTTCGCCTGCCTGTTAGCCCAGGTGCGACAAATCGACGATGGTCTGTTTCTGGCCGCCGCACGAGAACTGGCGGACAGTGTCACCGCCGAACGGCTCGCCGACCACGCGCTATACCCGCCGGTCGCCGCGCTGCGGGCGGTCAGCGCCCGAGTAGCGGCGGCGGTCATTCGTGAAGCTGTTCGCACTGGACGTGGTGCCCTGCCTGATTCGCGTTCCCCGGAACAATGCGTGGCCGAGTCGATGTGGTCGCCGGCTTAGGGACGGGCGGTGATCGGGCTTATCGGTCGGCGTCGCTCACGACTTCGCTGGAACTTGCGGTGACGAGCGCGGCGAAGACAGGCAGGGACACCGTGTCCCGGACGAACTGCACGTGCCCGTCGGCGAACAAAGCGTTTGATCCTCCAGGGTGGAACGCGAACGGTTCGTTGTCGTTGCGGCGGTTCATCGCGGCGGCACAGCCAATTCCGCAGCCTTCCAGTCCGCCGTCGCTGGCGGCGCCGTCAAGACTGAATGGTCCCTCACTGTCGGCCCAGCAGATTCCCTGATCGTTTGACAAGCCACCGGCAGCGCGTCGGAGCCGAAAGACCTGGGGGCGGCCGGCGCATTCGACGATCATGATCGTGTTCGAGGTTCCGTCGAGCACATCGGCGAAACGGGTCATCGAGTTGCGGTACATGACGGAAAAACGATTTGTGGCGCTGTAAATGGGAGAGGGGAGATGGGGGTTGATCGAGTTAGGTTGGACGCCCATGACCGCCTCGAAGTCGGTTGGCGCGACCGGCGTTGCGAACGACAAGGCGGGCCGCGGCGCTTTGGCCACGGCGGTCAACACATCCGGCCCCGAGGGCGTGCTGGGGCAGCGGTAGATCTTCAACGGGATTGCGGCCACCGTCGGATTCGTGCCTTCCCACCAATTCAGATTCGCGTCGTACAATTCCCGCACGTTTTGCTGTTCGACGAATGGCAACGTCAGGCAACGCCAGCCCACATACTTGCCAGCCGGGTTGCCTGGACCGACACCTGTCCACCCGGAGGCGGGAAAGAGACCATTGACGTCGTGGAACTGGTGGATGGAAAGCCCGATTTGCCGTAGGTTGCTCACGCACTGAGACCGGCGAGCCGCTTCGCGGGCGCTTTGGACGGCCGGTAAGAGCAACGCGACCAGTACGCCGACGATCGCGATAACGACCAGCAACTCGACCAACGTAAAGCCATGACGCCGTATGCGTTTACCCATGTGGGAACTCGCCATGCCAGATACCGCCAACTGAGGAGTCCGCTAAGCCCCGCCCCAGAAGCTTGGCTGCTGGGTTACGAAAAGGCAATGTTTTTTCGGAAAAGGCAATGTTTTTTCGAAAACTGCCGCGCGACGGCAATAAAAAGGCGGCCGCGCGCATCTAACGCGTAGAGAAAGCGAATCTTCGGGGCCGTTCGGCGGGAGTGACACGTAGTGACTGCCGAGGAACGGTCGCCTAACTCGCCGCTTGATCCGGCCGTGGTTGCCGCGTTCCACGCGGAGCACGGGGCCGAGTTGATCCGGTTTTTATGGGGTATTTTGCGTGATCCGCAGTTGGCGGCGGATGCGGCTCAAACCGCGTTTTTGCGACTGGCGGAACGCGGGGGGGAGACCCAGCCGGAGACGCGTAAGGCGTGGTTGTTTCAAGTCGCGTTTCGCGAGGCGGTGTTGATCCGGCGGCAGAACGAACGGAGCCAACGGGTGTTGCGGAAGGTGGCTTGGAGTCTTCCGCAAGATGGGCCAACGGCGGAAATGGCGTTGATACGGGCAGAGACGATTGAATCGGTGCGGAAAGCATTCGGGGAATTGTCGGCGGATCAACAAGCGATGGTGAGGAAGCGTGTTTTTGAGGATCGAACATTTGCCGAGGCAGCCAAAGAACTGGGAATTCCGCTCGGCACCGCCCTGGACCGGATGCACGCCGCCCTGGCCCGCCTTCGCCGTAAACTGTCGGGGGACAAGTAAACTATGAACCACAATACCCCGTCGCCGTCGGCTGATCCTTGGGCCGCGTCTCGTTTGGCTGCGTCTTTTTCTGAAGCAAGTATCTCGGATGCGCCTACTCCTGATTCGCTCGACTGGGCCGCGTTTTGCTATGTGGCGGGTGAATTGTCGCTCGAAGAGTGCGCGACGTTCGAAGACCGCTTGGCCAACGACCAAGCCGCTCGCGAAGCCGTTGCCGCCACCATCGAACTGAACGCCGCTCTTCGCATCGCTGCGACGAGCCTGCCTGCGACGAGCCTGCCTGCAAACTCTAGTCAAGTCGATAGCTTAGTGGGTGTCGTCAACAGCAGCGGCCTGGATGTCCAAAGTCATGACTCGTCGAGTGGGCTGCTGAAGTCGAGTGGGCTGCTGAAAGTGACTCCGCGTCGTCGTTGGCGGACGGTCGCGGCATGGCTGGCCTGTGGCTCGCTGGCCTGTTTCGCCCTGGTGGCGTTCGTCGATCACTGGGCGGGCCGGAGATTGCTCGAAACGGCTCGTCGCTCGTCTTCGGGTCGAGGCGTGGTGAGCGATACCCCTAATCTATCTGCCAATCATGCCGCCTCCCATGCTTCCAGTGACTCGCTTTATGGTCAACTGGCGCGGTTCTGGAGCGACAATTGGCCGCTCGTGGGCGTTCCTGCGGCCGGTGATCCACTCGCGGCGGATTCCCTGACAACAGGCAGCTTTTCCGAGGATGCCCTGACTGCCGATCACGGTGCCGATCACGGTGCCGATGCCGATGGGGGCGACGACGTGGCATTTGATGACACGGAGCTTAGCGGATCTTTGTCGGCGGCCGACGCGCCCGCTTGGATGATCGCGGCGGTGGCGGCGACATCGGTGACGATGAGCGACGAAGCGGCGGCGGCCCACGAGCCGACCACGGCGCCTGTCGGTTCGCCGGATGCTCAGCCTGTGCCGGGAGCCATCCCATGAGTCGCCGGTTCGCGTGGGTCGTTCCTTGTGTTTCAGTATTTGTGTTTGGGTTCGCGGTTGCCTCTGCTGCGGCAGCGGATCGACAAGACACGATCGCGCAGGCCGGTTCGACGAACGCAGGCAAAGCCGAGACGATTCCCACACGAAAAAAACTCGCTACCGGTGCTGTTCCCGCTCCACTCACGCCGGAGCGTGAGGCGGTAGCGTTGAAATTCATTGAGCAGCACCATCCGGAACTGGCCGAGTTACTCGCGGCACTCAAGCCAACCAGTCCCACTCAGTATGGTCAAGCCATTCAAGATTTGTTCCGCGCCAGCGAGCGGATCAATTTAGCTCGGACACGTGATCCACAGCGTTCCAACTTGGAATTGCAGCTATGGAAGACGCAATCCCGTCGCGACCTCGTCGCGGTGCGACTGCGTATGGCCCGCACACCGGAGCTGGAATCCCAACTCCGACAGTTGATCCAAGAGCATCTGGAATTGCAACAATCGCTCTTGCGGCTGGAACGCGAGCGGGTCGCCGAGCGACTCCGGAAACTCGACGAACAGCTGGCGAGCGGCAATCGCGAGGCGCATGTCGAGCAGCAGTTTCAGCAATTGGTGACTCGGCCGCGCGCTGGCGTGAAACCAGCCCCGAAGATTTCCCCGAAACCGGTTCTCAAGTCGCCCGCGAAGACAACCGCGACGCCGATGGCGAAATCCGGCGGCGATGATAACCGCTCCGCAAACTTACATTGATAGATCGTTCTTTACTGGGAGTTAACTCGCATGCGACGATGGCCAACGATGACAGCTCGAGTCTGCCTGGCGTGGGCGGGCTTGGCTTGGACACTGGCTGCGGGGATGCCATCAAGCGTCCGCGCCGAGGAGGATTCCAACGCGCCCGCGAAGGCGACGGCCGCGTTGTTGGCGCCGATCGATAAGCGGTTTGCGGCCGCCGACGTGGCGGAGACACCTGACTTTCAGCGACACGTTGCTCCGCTACTTGGACGCCTGGGGTGCAATGGCCGTTCCTGCCATGGCTCGTTCCAAGGCCGTGGCGGGTTCCGCCTATCGCTGTTCGGGTTCGACTTCAAGTTCGATCACGAGGCGTTGGCTGCCGGCGACAAACCGCGAATCAACCTGGAGAAACCGGACGAAAGCTTGGTGATCACCAAGCCGACCGATGCCAATAACCAAGAAGGTGGCGAGCGGTATTCCAAGGGCAGTTGGCAGCACCATGTGCTGCGGAAGTGGATCGCCGACGGGGGCAAGTACGACACCTCGTCGGTGCAGACGCTTAAGTCGCTCGAGGTGACTCCAGCCGAGGTGGTCGCGGCGAAAGCCGGTGAAAATGTCGCATTTCGAGCCACGGCCGTATGGGCGGATGGCAGCCGTGAGGATGTCACGCCGCTCTGCCGATTCCAATCCAATGACGACCAGATCGCGAAGATCGACGAGCATGGCCGGATGACGACGGGCGATGTTGGCGACACGCACATCGTGGTGTTCTACGACAACGCCGTTGTGCCGGTCGCGGTGATCCGTCCGGTGTCGGATCAAACGGGGCCCAAGTACCCGGCTGTCGCCGCTCCCACGAAGGTCGATGAACTAATCGTCGAAAAACTGCGGAAGCTTGGCATATTGCCATCCGATGTCTGCACCGACGCCGAGTTCCTTCGCCGCGTATCGTTGGACTTGACCGGCACGTTGCCGTCGGCCGCGGACGTCGAGGCGTTCCTGCAAGACAGTTCCCCCAACAAGCGGGTGGAAAAGATCAACGAACTGCTCGACACGCCGGCGTACGCCGCTTGGTGGGCGACAAAACTGTGCGACTTCACCGGCAACAACGACCGGCAGTTGAACAACGTCAACAACGTGGTGACGAACGCCGCTAGCCAAGGCTGGTACGACTGGATTTATAAGCGGATCGCCGCCAATACGCCGTACGATCAAATCGCGGAGGGGATCATTCTTGGAAAGAGCCGGTTAGCCGATCAGAGCTACCGCGATTTCTGCAAGGAGATGAGCGACATTTATCGGCCTGGATCGGATCGCGGGTTCGCGGACCTTCCTTCGATGCCGTACTATTGGGCCCGGACCAATATGCGGCAAACCGAGGACAAGGCGATCGCCTTCGCGTATTCGTTCATGGGCGTCCGAATCCAATGTGCTCAATGCCACAAACATCCGTTTGACCAATGGTCGAAAGACGATTTCGATCAATTTAAACAGTTTTTCGCTTATGTTCGGTACAGCCAAGTTGGACCGAAAGACGAAATGCAGGCGATCCTCGACGAATGTGGATTGAAGGATTTGCGGGGCAACGACCTCCGCCGCAAGCTGCCCGACTTGCTAAAAGAAGGCAAGACGGTGCCGTTCGGAGAAACTGTTGCCGCGTCCGCTGTGCGAACCAAGGCGGCGGCGGCTCCGCAGCGTGGCAAGGGCACAAAGAACGCCAAGGCCGAAACAAAGGCGGCGGTTAGCGTCAAAGCCCGATTGCTCAATGGAGAGATGGTTGAACTGACCGAATTCAAGGATGCTCGCGAACCGGTCATGGCTTGGCTGCGTTCCAAGGACAACCCCTACTTCGCTCGGGCGTTCGTCAATCGCGTGTGGGCGACGTACTTCAACGCCGGAATTGTCGAGCCGCCCGATGATATGAGCTTGGCGAATCCGCCGCGCAACAAAGCGTTGCTCGACTACCTGTCGACGGCCTTCATCGAAAAAGGCTTCGACATTAAGTGGTTGCACCGTGAAATCTGCAACAGCGCGACGTACCAACGCAGTTGGAAAGTGAACGAGACCAACGCCAAAGACGAGCGGAACTTTAGCCGCGCGGTGCCGCGGCGTCTTCCGGCTGAAGTCGCCGTCGATGCGCTGCAACAAGCGGTGGCGTCCGATGCGAAAGCTTCCGATGCGTATGTGGCGCTTAAGGGTCGAGCGATCACCGTGCCGGGTTCGAGCGCCCAAGTGCGGGGTAACGGCGGTGGCGACCGCGGGTTCGCTCTCCAAGTCTTTGGTCGGTCGACCCGCGAGAGCAATTGCGATTGCGATCGTTCGACCGAAGCGAGCCTTCTGCAAACAGTCTACCTGCAGAATGACTCGACGGTCATCGCCGCGATCAATGGCGGCCGCGATAGCTGGATCGAGCAATTGACGAAGCAGGCGAAGGCCAGCGTGGTGGAGGACGGCGGCAAGGCGGATCGGCAAGCGGCAGAGGCGAAAGCCGAACTGGCGATACTCGAAACGCGTTTGGCGGCGTTGGAGAAACGCAAGCTGGAGGCCCAGATCACGCGAGTCAAGGAACGGATCGCGATGTTGGAAAAGCAGCTGAAGGAGGCGAAAGCGGCGAAGCCAGCGGCAGCGCCCGTGAAGCTCGATCCGGCCACAATCGCCCGACAAGCCTACCTGCGAACGTTGAGCCGCTTGCCGACCGACGAAGAGGCCGCGCGGAGCATCGAGTTCATTACAACTTCCACCGATTCGCTGGAAGGGGCGAAGGGCCTGCTATGGGCGTTGGTGAACACGAAAGAGTTTATCGTCAACCACTGATTTCGAACCGGACGTGGACGCGTTTCGGTCGATCGAGTTACAGTTCAAGAACCAACTAATTCAAAAACCGTTGTCACTTTTCCTTGGGGAGCAATTTGCAAATGGCGATTTCTTTGACGTGCGATGGACTGCGGCGGCGTGATTTTCTGCGAGTGGGCGCGATCGGCTCGACGCTGTCTCTGGCCAGCTATCTGCGGATGGCCGAAGCGGGCGAGGTGAAGCCGGGCAAGGCCAAGGCCTGCATCTTCGTGAACTTGGGTGGCGGTCCGTCGCACATGGATTCGTTCGATCTCAAGCCGAACGCGCCGGCGGAGTACCGCGGGGCGTTCAACCCGATCAAGACGAACGTTGAAGGCGTCGAGATCAGCGAGCACCTGCCGAAGCTGGCGACCTGCGCGGACAAATTCGCGGTCCTTCGCGGCGTCACGCACACGCTCGCCGCCCACGAACTGGGCACGATCTACGTCAACAGCGGCAACCGTCCGCTGCCGTCGCTGGAATATCCGAGCTACGGCGCGGTAGTCACGAAAGAACTGGAAGCTCCGAGAGAGTTGCCGCCGTTCGTCGCCGTGCCGAACAGCCCGCAACGCGCTGGCTTCCTTGGCGTGCAGTACGCGCCGCTGAATACGAACGCCACGCCACAGGCGGGCAAACCGTTCACGGTGCGCGGCGTCGCGTTGGGCAACGGCTTGACGATTGATGAAGTGGAGCGCCGCCAAAACCTGTTGCAGGATCTGGACAGGACTTTCGCGTCGGTGGAACGCGACAGCCAATTGCTGTCGGGACTCGACCGCTTCAGCGAACAGGCCTATTCGATCATCACTTCGAAGCGGGCTCGCGAAGCGTTCGATATTAGCAAGGAATCTCCCAAGTTCGCGGAACCGTTCGGCGCGGATGCGTTCGGACAGAGTTGCTTGCTCGCTTCTCGGCTTGTCGAGTCGGGTGTGCGGTTCGTCAGCGTCTCGCTGGGTGGATGGGACACGCATCAGGACAACTTCACGAAGCTCAAGACCGGATTGTTGCCCAAGCTGGATGTGGGCTTGTCGGCGTTGCTGAATGGCTTGGCCGCGAAGGGGCTGCTCGAATCGACGGCGGTGATGGTCACCGGCGAGTTCGGCCGCACGCCGAAGATCAATTCGCGGAGCGCTGAAGGCGGGCGTGATCATTACCCGCGCTGCATGTTCATGCTCATGGCGGGCGGCGGTGTCCGAGGCGGCCAGGTCGTCGGCGAGAGCGACGAAAAGGCCACCGGGCCGGCGCATGATGGTATGTCGCCCAACGATGTGGCCGCATCGCTGTACCACAACCTGGGCATCGACCACACGAAGGAATACCACACGAACACCGGCCGCCCGATCATGATCGTGCGCGACGGCAACGTGAT
>JBJTOW010000230.1:0-3105 GCA_046074805.1 Planctomycetota bacterium
GCGGCAATCCACAGACGCTTCGCACTTGTTGCGCGAACTGGCAGGTCACGCAGGCGTCGATCGTGTAATGTCCCGAATTGTGCGGACGGGGCGCAAGTTCATTGATCATAAGGCGGCCATCCCGCCCCACGAACATTTCGACACACAGGACTCCGACCAACTCGAGCCGTTGGCACACACCGTAAGCGATTTCCAACGCCTCGGCGGCCAACTTCGGGTCGAGCCCCGAAGGCGATGTAGTCACATCCAGAATATGGTCCCGATGCTCGTTCCAAAGGGGACCATAAGCCACGCTCCGTCCATCGATTCCCCGCGCGACAATCACCGACACTTCGCATTCGAAATCAACAAACGACTCCAAGATCGCCTCCGACTGGGCGAACGCGGGCCCATGCTGGGCGACATCGGCTGGCGTGCGGAGCATCCGCTGGCCTTTGCCGTCGTAACCCCAATCGGCCGTCTTGAGAACTGCGGGCAAACCGTGTTGGGCGACCGCCCGTTCCAGATCGCCCGGCTCGCGGACCGGTGAGAACGGAGTCACCGGAAATCCAGCGTCGCGGAGGAACGTTTTCTCGCGGAGTCGATTCTGGGTGGTGTGCAGCACGTGGAAACCAGGACGCACCGGCGCGTGCCGCTCGGCCGCCGCCGCCGTCTCCGCCGGCACGTTTTCGAATTCGAATGTCACCACGGACACGCCGCGAGCGAACGACGCCACGGCGTCCAGATCCAGGTAGTCCGCGCGCACTTCCACATCGGCCACCTGCCCGGTTGGCGTGTCGCTGTCCGGCGAGAAGACATGGACGCGATAGCCCATTCGCCGAGCGGCGATGGCGAACATGCGGCCTAGTTGGCCCGATCCAAGGACACCGAGCGTCGCGCCGGGCAGGATCGCGGTGCGGTCGACCGGATGGCTCATAGCCGCGAATCCTCGAGCACACCGGCTGTTTGCCGCGCATGGAACGCTTCCAGTCGTTCGCGGAGCCAGGGCCGGGTAATGGCCAGGATGCGAATCGCAAGAAGTCCCGCGTTCTTCGCGCCCGACTCGCCGATCGCCAACGTCCCCACGGGCACGCCACCGGGCATCTGAACGATGGACAGCAGGCTATCGAGCCCATTGAGGGCCCGGCTTTGCACGGGCACGCCCAAGACCGGAAGGATGGTTTGAGCGGCGATCATGCCGGGCAGATGAGCGGCTCCGCCAGCGCCGGCGATCACGACTTCCAGTCCGCGAGCGCTGGCCGTCTGAGCGTATTCGGCCATCCACTGCGGCGTGCGATGCGCGGAAACCACGCGACACTCGTGGGGAATACCGAAATCCCGCAGCGCCTCGGCGGCGTGCCGCATGGTTTCCCAGTCCGACTTGCTTCCCATCACCACGCCCACGATCGGCCGAGCCGGATCGGGTAGGGAGGCGTCCGGCGTTACCGGTTCCGCTTCCATGTTCATACGCGCCTCACTCGTCGTTGTTTGTCAGCGGGTCGGAGCCGATCGCCGCCCGCAGTGCCGCCCGCGCCTTAAAGTAGTCGGCGAGCGTCTCGAATTCGAGGAGAGTAGCTTCGATTTCCGCCGCCTCTTGCAAGGCGACTCTCAGCAGGTCGCTGTCTTCGGCGTCAAACCGTTGGCGCTCAGCCGCTTCCAACCGCCGTGCCAGCGAGACATTCCGCCGCGCCAAAGCGACCCGGTCGAAGGAGGTGGCCAGCGCCGACTGGGCGTCTTGCACTTGGTTGGCGATCTTGTTCTGAGTGAATTCGCGTTTGGCCGCTAGCTGGGATAGTTTGCCATTCGCCTCGCGGATCTTGCCGTCGGCCTTGCGTCGTTGGAGCGGCAATTCGAACATCAAGCCGGCCTCTAATTCGAACGGCGTTTTGTCCCCTTTCTTTGAGGCCGGAGCGCCCACGTCTTTCGAGGCTTGGATGAGCGCATCGAACGACGGTAGCCGCATGTTTTCGCCCAACGACAAGTCGACTTCGGCCTGTTGCCGCTGCAAGTCCAGCTCGCGGATCTCCGGACGCTGCGTGATCGCCGTCTCGATCGCCGCCGTGAATTCGGCGCGGTCTGGGGCCGTCGGCTCGGGAAACGCGTCGGGCAGCATTGTCGGCGATGGCATGATGGGACGGCCCTGAGCGTCCCGGAAGAATAGCGACAGCTTGATCGACGCCTGCTGCAATTTCCGCTCCGCCTCGACCACTTTCGCTTGCCGCGAGGCGATGAGCCGTTCGTTTTGCACCAGTTCGATGGCCGCCAAATCCTCTTGCTTCACCCGCTCCTCAAACTGCTTGTTCCGCTCTTCCGTCACCCGCAGCAGTTCGCGCTGCGCGTCGTAGCTCAACCCGGCCGCTACCCACGACCAGTAGGCGTCTGCCGCGCCGAAAGTGAATTCGAGCAACAACCCTTGAACAAAGGGATCGACCTGCTCGCGGCGTAGCGTCGCTTGAAAGATGTCGGCCCGCCGTTGGTCGATCGCCCGGTTCCGCATCAACGGCGTTTGCCAACCGACTTTGAACTCGCCTCCCTCGTTCGTTTCGCGGTCACGGTAGTATTCGGGGAAACTTCCATCGCCGATCCGATATTGGCCGTAGACGCTGCCGCCGGGCATGAGCGCCTGCTCGAGTTTTACGAGGTTGCGGTAGTTGTCATAGAAGCCGGTGGCGAGCGACATGCTCTCGGCCTTGACCTTCAAGTCGAACTCGCCGCTGGCCGCCAACTGCTTGCCTTCCGCGATCTCCGCCTCGCGCATCGCCGCTTCCAAGGCCGGGAATGAGTAGTAGACCGATTCGATGACGCTGCGCAGCGGCAGCACGGCCCGGACCTCTTCGGTGTCCGGACGTGGCGGCTGCGAAGACTCGCCAGGCAACGGCGCGAGCCCCAGCACCGGCCGCGGCGCCTTCGGGCCCGCCATCGGCTTCGGGGCGGGTTGCAGTATCGAGTCGCGTGGTTGTTTCGAGTCGAGTGGTTGTTTCGAGTCGAGTGGCGGCTTTGATTCGGGTGCTGGCTTCGAGTCAGGTAGCGGTTTCGATTCAGATGGCGTTTTCGAGTCAGTTGTCGGTTTCGAGTCTGATGGCGGCTTCACGTCCCGTGGCCGATTCGAGTCCCTTGGCCGATTTG
>JBJTOW010000231.1:0-3117 GCA_046074805.1 Planctomycetota bacterium
CCAATCGTCTGATATTGGAGGAAACCTACCGCAACTGGCGAATCGAGCCAGTTACGGCGTCCGGGGCCGAAGAGGCCTTTGGAATGCTCCGCGACGCCGCAATGGCTGGGCGGCCTTTCCAATTAGTGGTGACCGACTGCAATATGCCGGACATCGACGGATTTATGCTCGTCGAGCGGATTCGCACCGCGTTGCCGCCACCCCAGCCGCGCGTGGTGATGCTGACGTCCAGCGAGCAAACAGGCGATCAACGGCGTTGCCAGGAATTGGGAATCGCGGCTGAGCTGATGAAGCCAGTTAAGCCGTCCGAGTTGTTCGACGCGACACTCCGCAGCCTGCTCGACCTACCCGGTGTTGAATCGCTGACGCCGTTGATTGCGGATGAGAAGGCCGGGGCAGCGGCTGGCGCCATTTCCGGGATGTCCCTGACTGTCGGAGCCGTCGCCGCCGCCGCCGCAGTGTCAGCTGCGGCGTCCCAGTCGGCTAGTAGAGCCCAGTCCACTGCGGCGATGCCTTCCGCAATCCGGGCTGGGGCAGCGATTGCGTCCCCATCGGTGGGGCAGTCTCAGCTGGCGGGCGACGCGTCGCCTCGCACGCTGCGCATTCTGTTGGCCGAGGACAGCTTGGTGAACCAGAAGCTGGCGATGGCCTTGTTGTCGCGGATGGGGCATACCGTCCGGATTGCCAACAATGGGCGGGAAGCGGTCGAGCTTTCGCGGTCCGAGCCGTTCGATGTGGTGTTCATGGACGTGCAGATGCCGGAGATGGACGGCTTCGAGGCGGCGGCGGCGATTCGTGCGGGCGAACAGGGGACAGGCCGACATCTGCCGATCGTCGCTCTGACGGCCCACGCGATGAAGGGGGACCGCGAGCATTGCTTGGAGGCGGGCATGGACGATTATCTCTCAAAGCCGGTCCGAGCGGCCGAGATTGCCGCCACGCTCGCCCGCTGCACGGCCGCCACCATGTCGAGGCATCCCAGCACGGCGACCGGATAACCCGATCCCAGTCTTGCCGGGGAAAACCCTATTTACACGTTTTTTTTTGACAATCGTCGTCCCGATTGATAGCTTCCCCAGTCGATGGATGGACAAGCGGAGTTCTCCGTGTCCGCATCGATGTTAGGGTGTGTTTGATCCCCGGCTAGATGGTGGGGCCGGCGGTTTCCTTTTCTTGTTAAACATTGTCGTTTTGCATGAGTGATGCTGCGCGTCTGCGCGCGGGGCGTCTCTCGTCGACTCATTTGCTACTTTTTTCGAGCTCATCCCGCCAGTTCTGGCGGATGTTCAATCTTTAGTTTTCGTTCCATATCTATTCTTCCTGTTGATTGAGGAGCATGGCAATGCGGGAATTTCGCGCGCGCGTCCACAGGGACGCTCGAAGATCCGCGTTTACGCTGGTCGAACTGCTGGTCGTTATCGCGATCATCGGGGTGTTGGTAGCCTTATTGTTGCCGGCCGTGCAAGCGGCCCGTGAGGCGGCTCGCAGGACTCAATGTGTCAACAACCTGAAACAGATGGGATTGGGGCTGCAAAATTTCCATGATGTAAAGAACCGTTTTCCATCCGCCCATCAAATTGGCCAAACCTGGTACACGGGTTTCCAACGCGATGCGCCGCCGGGAGGCATGAACCCCGCGACCGGCTTGCCGTCGGAAGGGGCGTTCATGAGTTGGTCGCTGGCGATCGCTCCGTACATGGAGATGAATACGGTATCCGATGCCTTTAACGTCAATGCCTGGCCCTGGTTTCAGACGATGGCCGGCGGAAAAATCGCCAATGGTATCACGTCGAAGGTATACGGCTGTCCTTCCGATGTCCGCAGCGGTTTGGTGTACCGTGGCCCGGGTGAAGAGGCGGCTTTGACCTCGTATCTCGGCGTCTCCGGCCGCAATCAGTTTCGGGAGTCGCCCGCGTTGGGCCAGGACGGGATGCTGATCGTAAACGGTGGACTTAACATGAGCGCCGTGCTGGATGGCACGAGCAACACGGTCATGGTTGGCGAGCGGCCGCCTTCGAGCAACCTGTATTATGGCTGGATGTGGGCGGGAGCCGGTGACTACCCGTACTTTGGGGCGGCCGATATTGTCCTTGGGGTTCATGAGCGGCCAGAGAGTCCGGGAGCCGCTCCCGACTTTTTCCGCAAGGGGGCCGTGATCGATCCGTCGGATGCCCATCGGTACCACTTCTGGGCGTTGCATCCCGGTGGTGCAAACTGGGCGTTTGTCGACGGCAGCGTGCGTTTTATTGGCTACACGGCTGCTGGTCCCGAAAACATGACGAATCCGACCGTTCTACAACGGCTTGCCACTCGCGCCGGTGGTGACGTTGTTGGCAGCTTCTAATCGCGGTGAACGTGGGTTTTGCCCAGTTCGCTTCGTACCCTTCATCGCGATAGCAGGAGTTTTCGATCATGCGTTACCTATTTGCGACATTGCTGTTGAGCCTCGGTTTGTCATTCGCCGGATGCGCTGGCAGCGACCCAGAACCGCCCAAGGAGTCGATCCCGGATATCCCACCGGGCCGCGGAGCACCCGGTGGCGGAAAGATGCCCGGTGCCCCGAACGGCGTTCCGGCCCCGCCGAAATAGCCACAGTGCCGCTCGCCATTGAGACCGAAGTCCACCTTATCTGGCGTTTGACGACTTCGGTGACTCGTGGAGGAACGGCGCGAGAAGCCTATCAGCCTGGCGGGATCTTCCAGATCCCGCTTCCAACGGCGGGAGCGAGTGGCGGGAGCCAGAGACTCCCGCCACTCGCCCCTCTTCGGCGCAAGCCAAAACGCCGGTTTTGAAGTCGCGATTTTCCGGTGGTGGTTGGCTCTCTTCTGCGACTCGTGCAAGAGGATAACCACCAACGACCGCTTAAAATCCGCTTCGCCGGCGAGCGGAGTGGGCGATTCGCAACCGTCGCATCGGCCGCACGATGGACTTTCGTTGCCGCTCCGCCGCCTCGCGCTGCTCATCATGAAACAGCAGCGGTCGCAAGTCGCGAAGCAGATGCCATTCCACATAGTAAGACAGCATGCTCAAGACCACGATGCTGCAACTGCGGCCCATTTATCATTATCGCGATGACCGCATTCGCGCGCACGTTTTCTTGTGCATGCTGTCTTACTA
>JBJTOW010000232.1:0-3050 GCA_046074805.1 Planctomycetota bacterium
GGTGCTCTTGCCGGTCTTCGTGCGTTTCACCACAGGCAGCTTCAACTGTTCGAACAAAATCTCGGCTAACTGGGCCGGCGAATCGATGTTGAACGGCTGACCAGCCAGAGTCAGGACTTCGCTCCGGAGCGTTTCCAGTTCCTCGCCGCAGCGGACGCTCTGCGCCGCCAATCGCCCGACATCGATCCGTATGCCGTTGAATTCCAGCTCCGCCAGGACCTCGACAAGCGGCAGTTCGACGTCGCGGTAGAGCGTCTCCAACCGCTCAGCGGCCAGTCGACGTTCCATGATCGTCGCGATCCGAAGCGGCACATCCGCATCCTCGCAAGCGTACGCCGTGATTCGCGGGACCGGTACCTGATCCATCCGCCGCTGTCCCTTGCCTGTGCCAATCAACTCCTCGATGCGGATCGTCGTGTGATTGAGATAGCGTCGGGCCAGTTCGTCCAGATTGTGGATGCGCGAACCCGGTTCGAGCAACCCATCGGCAACCATCGTATCGAACGCCAAACCTCGGACATTCACGCCATGCCCGCGGAGCACCACCAAGTCGTACTTCAGATTTTGGCCCACCTTGCGGATCGCAGGCGACTCCAAGATCGGCCTCAGCCGATCGAGCACTAACGCCATGGGCAAGCAACGCTCGCCCTCCGGCGCACGCACCGGAATATAGCAAGCCTCGCCCTCCGCCCACGAAAACGACAAGCCGACAAGTTCCGCCGACCGTGGGCGCCGCGAAGTCGTTTCCGTATCAATCGCCAGCTGGAACGGTTCGATCGTGGCCGGCCGCTCGGCTGAGCTCAACCGAGCCCAAAGCAGCACGAGTTCGTCAAGTTGTTCCACCGTGTCGATCGTGCGATAGGACGCCTTCCAGGCCGGACCTGCGGGGCCTGCCGCCGACGCTCCAGCCGCCAGCCGTTCGAGCCGCTCCGCGAGTCGCCTAAATCCCAGTTCGTCGCACAGGCCGCGAACCATCGCGGGATGCGCTCGCGCCAGCCGCGCGGCGGGCCAGTCGAGCGACACGGGCACGTCGTCTCGCAATCGAGTTAACTGGCGGCTGACCATGACCAGCTCGCGGCTGTTCATCAGATTCTCGCGACGCTTCGTGCCGCTTAGTTCACTGGCATGTGACAGTACGCCCTCAAGCGTGCCGTATTTCTGCAACAGGTCCCGCGCCAGCTTTGGGCCGATGAGCGGAACGCCCGGCACGTTATCGGTTGGGTCGCCCACCAAAGCCTGATAGTCCACAACCTGCTCGGGGGCGACTCCCCAGGTTTCCCACAGCGCCCGGGCATCGAAAAATTCATCCTTCCGGATATTGAGAATTCGCACTCGATCGCCGATGAGTTGGCGGCAGTCCTTGTCGCCCGTGACCAACACGCACTCGCCACCCCGGTCTCGGACAATCGCCGCCACCGTCGCCAGAATGTCATCGGCCTCGAATTGCGGACAGGACAACGCGGGCACGCCCAGGGCGTCGAGCAACTGTTCGATGATCGGAATCTGGGAACGCAGGTCTTCCGGCATCGACTCGCGCTGTTCCTTGTACGCCGTGTAGAGATCGTGGCGAAACGTATCGCCCGGGTGATCGAAAGCGCAGAAGAGATAGGTCGGCTTCCTCTGTTCCAGCAGGCTCGCCACATCTCCGAGGAATCCATGGACGGCCGCCACCGGGAGCCCCGCGGGGCTGGTCATCTCCGGCAACGCATGGAACACCTGATAAATCAACGAGTGGGCGTCAATCACGTAAACGGTCTTCCCCGACAGGTCGCCAGGCGCGTCGACGGCGTCATTCCAGAGGCTGGCTTTCCGCGATAACGCGTCCGACGCCACATTCGCCGCAGGCGACATATCTTCGACGGCGAACGATGGCGGGACAGCCGACGTGGCCGCAACGGGCCCTGAAGCATCAACAGCCGCTTCGGGTGCCACCGTCGACTCGGCGATTTCCGGCTGTTGGAATGGCGGAGGCGTTGCGTCGCGGTCGAACAGCGAGCGCTGTCCAGCCGCTTCGTCGCTCTCACGACGACTCGCCGCTCGCGACTTAGACCGAGAACTCGCTTTCGATCGGGAGGTGGAGTCGGACCCCGGAGGCACGCTTTGACTGTCGGAAGAGCTCATCCGAGTATCGTCACCGGACGGTCAGCCAACCGTCAAGCGTAGCGCGGCGGACGTTTTCGCTTTCATCGTCGCGTTTCCTCTTTTGCCCGCCACCTGATTCCGGCGATCAGCCGACACAGCTTGGCGTTGATTGGCGGCGAGCGGTATATTTCCCGCAGGCGGAAACATGTGTCGCGAACCGAACACGCGTCCCTTCATCGACGTAAGGGTCCCTGCATGCCCGCCCCGCTGAATGTCGTTCTCCCCGTAATGTCTGGCGACTCCAACTCCGCCGCGACCGTATCCGCTTCCAGTTCGTTCCATCCGCTCGAGCCGCTCAGCGCCGCCGAAGTGGCCGCCGCTGTGGCCATTTTGCGAACCAGTGGGCTCGCCACCCCCACGACGCGGATCGTATCCATCAGCCTCCATGAATCGGCCAAAGAGGCGATCGCCGCCTTTCACGCGTCGGCCGGCCAGACGCCAACGGGCTACTCGGCCCCGCGCGAAGCCTTCGCCGTGCTGTTCGACAACGCGGCCAACGCCTGCCACGAAGTGCTCGTGTCGCTGGCGCGTCATGAGGTCGTCTGGCAGCGGCATGTGCCGGGCGTCCAGCCGACGATGACGATCGACGAGCAGATCGAATGCGAGCAAGCGGTGCTCGCCAGCGAGGAATTCCGCGCCGCGCTCGAGCGGCACTACGGGGTCCCCGACACAAGTCTCGTGATGGTCGACATCTGGAGCGCGGGCTACTACGGTTCCGAGGAAGAAGCCACGCGGCGGCTCGCGCGTCCGCTCTGCTTTCTGCGCACCGACCGGACGGAAAACGGCTATGTTCGGCCGATCGAGGATCTCCGTCCCGTGGTCGACCTCAACGAGATGCGGGTGATCCGGGTGGAAGAGTACGGCCATTGGCCGTTGCCGACCGGCTCGGCCAACTACGCCGCCGACCG
>JBJTOW010000233.1:0-3544 GCA_046074805.1 Planctomycetota bacterium
TCGACGTACACGCGGCCCGTTTTGCCAGGTCGGACGCTCATCACATGAATGTTGAAGATGAAGGCGTCGTCGCTCAGGGCTTGGAACCAGTGTACGTTGTCTTTGTCATCGGAAATCGTCGAGTTCTCGCGGGCGGTGAATTCCCGGTCGACCGTCGGTTTGATGATCATCCAGTCGGGACCGTTTTCGAGTCGGTCGTACAGCCGTCCGCGGAACTTGCCGCCAAGGATCAGGAAAGCGGTGACCATGTTGTCGTGGCCGTGGGGAACGACCGAGCTGCCTTTCTTTAAGGCGAACACCTGTGTGCCGTACACCAAGCTCTTGGGCAGCCCTTCGACCTCGGGAAACTTCGGCCGCAGACTTACCTCACCCTGCGACTTGAACTTCACATCCTTTACGAGCTTTTCGAATTCGATGAACTTCAAAAACTCGGGCAAATCGACCTTGCCCAGCAATTCCTCGACCTTCCGCTGCCATTCGACCTGCTTCAGTTGCTTGCCTTTCACGTCGAGGCTGAGCTGTTGGATATCGGCCAGCCAGCGAGCGGCTATCGGCTTGACTTCGTCGCCCCAGGCGTCGCGTTGGAACAGCGTCTCCAGAAGCGATAGCGTGACGAGCGACGCCAGCGTTTGCTCGGAAAATTCGCGGCGATTGACATTCAACATGGCGGGGAACTCCTCATGACCTTGGACGATGGAAGCTAACCGTTCACGGGTTGGATGCCCTGTATCATAACCCGGATCGCAGATTTTGAAGTTGCTTCGTTCCGGCCGGCCGCTCGACGGGCTGGGACAACGCACTAGCCTTGTCCCCAGTCACGGGCTACTATTCGCGTAAGCCTCATTTGATCGGTGGCCATGGGCGACTGGGCGTCGTTTTTCTCCCAAGCCGAAGAGTCGGCTACAGAACTCTTCAATTCCCCACGAGGAAGCCGCGTGTTCAACATCGCTGACGGCAAGGTTCGGAATTGCGAGGGGGTTTCCCGTCGAGGCGTGCTGCAAGTCGCGGGGCTCGGGGCACTCGGCTTCAACTTGGCGGATTGGTTAGCCGCGCGTGAGGCGTCGGCAAGCGTGAAAGGTGGCAAGTACGCGAGGCGGGATGCGTCTTGCATTTTGCTATGGTTGGATGGTGGTCCGAGCCATTTTGAGACATTCGATCCTAAACCGGAGGCGCCGGATGCGATTCGCGGTCCGTTTGGCGCGATCCCGACGAAGCTGTCCGGCGTTTACTTCAGCGAACTGCTGCCGATGGCATCGGAATGGATGAATCGCATCGCGATCATTCGTTCGATGAATCATAGCGACGGCAGCCATTCGGCAATCCCGATGCTGTCTGGGTTGCCGGGCGAGAACACGGCGATCGGGGCCGTGGTGAGCAAGCTGAAGGGGTTTTCCGGCAACATGCCGCCGTTCGTCCATTTTGGTTCGAACTTGGCGGTAGGCGGCGGACGGCTGGGACCGGGATACGATCCGGTGAAAATTCCGGATCCTTCGGGCAAGAAGGTGGAGTTACCCGGTTTCACGTTGAATGCGGGTTTGTCCGCCGAACGACTTGGCGACCGCACGGCCCTCTTATCGCGAATCGATCAGCAGCGGGCGAAATTCGAGGCGACGGACAGTGTCGTCAAGATGGACGAGTTCCATCGCCGAGCGTTTGAAATTCTCACGTCGTCGAAGGTGCGGGAAGCGTTCGACATGAGCCGCGAGCCGGCATCGGTCCGCGATCGGTATGGCGCGAATTTCTTCGGCCAATCGTGCCTGATGGCCAGGCGGCTTGTCGAGGCTGGCACGCGGTTCGTGCAGGTCAAATGGTACGACGGGCCCGCTTGGGACGCCTGGGATGTCCACGGCGCCGATTTGGGCGGCATGGTGCGGATGGAACGCCATCTTTGCCCGCGTTTCGATCAGGGCCTGACCGCGTTGCTCGAAGACCTTGATCGCCGCGGCATGTTGGGCAACACGCTGGTGGTGGCGGTCGGCGAGTTTGGTCGGACTCCGCAAATCAACAAGTACGGCGCCCGCGATCATTGGCCGTACTGCTTCAGCGCCCTGATGGCCGGAGCGGGAATTCCTGGCGGTACGATCGTGGGCTCAAGCGAGAAGGATGGCGGCCGCCCGGCCGAGCGTCCGGTGTCGCCCGCCGAGTTCGCGGCGACGATCTACCAACTGGTCGGCATCAACACGACGACTGTGGATGGTGACCCACGGGTCCGCGCGTTCACCGGTGGAGCGGCTCCGGTCTCCGAACTGCTGTAAGGCCGAACGCGAGCTGTCCGTCGATTTCGTCGGAGGAGATTTTTATGCGCCGCTGTCCGCTTTTCCCCATTCGGCCAGCGTCGCGATACCGCGGCAACGCACCGCGAATCATACATCTGGCGTGGACGGCCGCTGCGATCTTGATGTTGGCATTGGTGAGCCCATTCGCCGCCGAGCACGCGGCGTCCGGCGGTGAACCGGTGGTCGCTCAGGCCGCCGCCGGGAAGGACGCTCAAGCCGTTGACTTGGCGGCGTGCCAAACTTCGGCTGAATTCACGCCGAAGCTGATGATCGCCTACGGCGCCTATCACCCGCGAAAACAGCAGCCGACGATCTATTTTTACCAGCATGACGGCGAGTCGCGTGGGAAGGTGGTGGGCGAGATCAAAAGCGAACCGAAGCGGAGCGACTACCATCCGGCGTTGAGTGCCGACGGGAAACTGTGTGCCTTTGCGGCCGAGTGGGAGAATGAAACGAGCCGGATCCAGGTTTGGGACATTGGTCAGCAGAAGCTGCTGGAACTGCCTGACATCAACAAGTCGCCGAACGCCCAGTTGCACGCCGCGATGGGGGGCGACGGCAAGCTTGTGGCCTTCGCGGCATGGCGCCATCCGGAGAGCGATGGCCGTTGGGACGTGCTGTTGTACGACGTGGCGGGAAAACGTCGGTTGCCGTTGCCGGGCTTGAATTCACAGCCGCTCGACGAACGGATGCCGGCCTTGAGCGCCGATGGCCGCGTGTTGGCGTATTGTTCGAACGACCAAGCCGGGCTGGGAGCGACCGATATTTTTTTCTACGACATTGCGGCGGGCCAGCCTGTGTACGACGAGCGGTTGAACTCGACGCGGGCCGACATCGAGCCGTCGTTGTCCGCGGACGGAAATCTGGTGGCGTTTGTGAGCGATCGCCGGGGCGGGGATGGAGGGCGGGACATCTATTTATTCGACCGCTCGACACGCGAAATGATCCCGCTTCCCGGATTGAATTCGGTAGCTCACGAGCAATCGCCATCATTATCCGCCGACAGTCGTTATATCGCGTTTGTCTCCGAACGCACGGCTGGCGAAGGGGAGAGGGATGTGTTTCTTTACGATCGGCAGGCGGCCAAGCTGCTCCCCACCCCAGGACTAAACGGCAAGCACGAAGACATCGACCCGAGCGTGATTGTGCTGCCCTGATTCGCCTCGCCCCAACCCGCCCGGTGAATCGCCGCGACGCGTGCCGACGAGAACGTCGGCAAGCAATGCCGCAAATCGGCGGGAGCGACCCCAACCGCCCAAGACCGGGCG
>JBJTOW010000234.1:0-5531 GCA_046074805.1 Planctomycetota bacterium
GATGGGTGGTGAGTTAGAGGTTTCAGGTTCCGTAGTCGAGTCTCTCATCGGGCTTTTGACGACGGCCCGGTGACCAATCACCAATCACCAATCACCAATGACCAGTGACCAGTGACCAGTGACCAGTGACATCCAACCACCAGCACCCACCCACTGAAAACTGAACACTGAAAACTCCCCTGACAACCAACAACTGCCTACCGCCCCACTCGCCTCCCCCCTCCGTCCCGCCCCTTTCCCGGAGTCTTCCGCATGTTGAATCGTGTTCTTGGCAGCGCTTGCGCGCTCGCCCTGATGGTTTCGGTTTCGCTCTTGGCTGGAACTCATGCAGGGGCGGCCGAGCCGGCCGATTGGCCGCAGTGGCGCGGGCCGGGCGGACAAGGACACGCGCCGACGGCGGCCGATTTGGCGGTAACGTGGACCGACCAAGAAAACATTGTCTGGAAAACGGCCATCCCTGGACGCGGCTGGTCATCTCCCGTGATGGACGCCAAGACGCTCTGGATGACCACGGCGGTCGAAACGCCGCTGGCCGATGACGAGAAGAAGCCGGCTGATGGCAAGTCCGCTGATGGCAAGCCGGCGGCTGCCAAGGCGGCGATGGCCCAGACGAAGGCGCGACGCGTCGATCTGCGGGCGATCGGGGTGGACCGCGAGTCTGGCAAGGTGGTCGCGGACATCGAGCTGTTTCAGGTGACGAATCCCGATCCGATCCACGCTTTGAATTCGTTCGCTTCGCCGACCCCGTTGCTTGAAGACGGCAAGCTGTACTGCCACTTTGGGACGAACGGCACGGTGTGTGTTGACACGGCGACGAAAGCCATCATTTGGAAAAACGTCGACTTGCGGCTAAAGCATGAAAACGGGCCGGGAAGCACGCCGGTTATGTTCAAGGACTCGTTGATTGTCCATTGCGATGGGAGCGACGTGCAATTTTTGGCCGCGATGGATAAGCATACGGGTAAAGTCGCTTGGCGGACGCCGCGCAGCGGCACGCTGAAGGCTGATCCGCAGTTGAAAAAAGCGTATGGCACGCCATTGATTCTCGAGATTGAAGGGCGGCCAGTGTTGCTGTCCACGGGCGCCGATTGGCTGTATGGCTACGACCCGGCGACGGGCCGTGAACTCTGGAAGCTGAACTACGGCGTGCTCGGGTTCTCGATTGTCCCCCGGCCGGTGGCGGCTCATGGGTTGCTGTACATCAGCACCAGCTTCATGCAACCTGAGGTGCTCGCGGTTCGGCTTGGGGACGGCGCGACAACGCCGGAAATCGCGTGGCGTGCCAAGAAGGGAGCCCCGCAGATGCCGTCGCCCCTAGTGGTCGGCGACGAACTGTATCTGGTCAGCGACAAGGGTGTTGCGACCTGTATGGACGCGAAGACCGGCGAGGTTCACTGGAGCGAGCGGTTGGGCGGCAATTTCTGCTCGTCGCCGCTTTTCGCCGACGGCCGGATTTACGTCGGCAACCGCGAGGGCGATGTGTTCGTGCTGGCTCCCGGCAAGACGTTGCAACTTGTCGCGACGAACAAGGTCGACGGGGCGGTAATGGCCAGCCCGGCGGCGGTAGGCCGATCGCTGTTCCTGCGGACCGATCGAACGCTGTACCGAATCGAAAAGCGGGCCGTCAAGTAACCACCTTCATAGCTGACCACAGTCGATAACAGTCGATAACAGCCGACGAAATCGCGGGGCGGGTAGCCTTGTGCCGACGCGGAGGGCGGAACTAATATTTCGAACGGCTAGCGTCGTCCTTCTCTTCCTTCCTCGTTCCCAAGGGTCGAGATCGTGTCACTGAGTGTTTTCTGTGGTCGCCTTGTGTTCGGACTTGGCGTGCTCGCCATGGTCGGTTTAACGGGTTGCGGAGGCGGTGCGGGCCCCGATGCGGCCCCATCAGGCAGCGCTGGCTCTACGGGCCCTGGCTCGGGGAGTTCCACTGCGGCGGCCCCGGGTGCTGGTGGCTCGGGCGCCGAGTCGGGAGCGACGGAGAACGGCCCCGCGACCAAGACAGCGGCGGGCAAACGGCCGCGGGTCGCCTACGTGACCAACGGGGTCGCTTCGTTTTGGACGATCGCCCAAAAAGGCGCCGAGGCGGCGGGCCGCGACTTGGACTGCGATGTGGACGTCAAAATGCCGACCGCTGACAGCGCGGTCGCGAACCAAAAGCGGATCCTCGAAGAGTTGATCAGCGCGGGCACAGACGGTATCGCGGTCAGCCCAATCGATCCCGACAACCAAACCGAAATCCTCAACACGGTTGCCGATGCGACCAACTTGATCACGCACGACGCCGACGCGCCGAAGAGCAAGCGATTGGCGTACATCGGCATGGACAACTATTTGGCGGGCCGGATGTGCGGTCAGCTGGTCAAGGAGGCGATGCCAGACGGTGGGTCGCTGATGATCTTCGTCGGCCGCCTCGAACAATTGAACGCGAAGCTTCGCCGCCAAGGTTTGATCGACGAGCTGCTGGACCGCTCGATCGACAACACGCGGTACGACGCGCCGGGTGAAGTGATCAAGGGCGAAAAATACACGATCCTCGACACCCGCACCGACAACTTCGATTTCGCCGCCGCCAAGGCGCTCGCCGAAGACGCCATCGCGAAACACGACGATCTCGGCTGCATGGTCGGCCTGTTCGCCTACAATCCGCCGTACATCCTGGAAGCGCTCACTCAAGCCAACAAGCTCGGCAAGATCAAGGTCGTGGCGTTCGACGAGGACGACAAGACGTTGCAAGCGATCTTGGACGGCCATTGCTTCGGCACCGTCGTTCAGAATCCGTACCAGTACGGCTATCAGTCGGTGAAAATGCTCCAGGCGTTGGCCCGTGGCGACAAAGCGGCTCTTCCCGCCGACGGCTTCATGAACATCGATGCGCGGAAGATCGTCAAAGCGAACGCCGCCGAGTTCTGGGAGGAACTCAAGAAGCTCACTCAACCCGGTGACGCGAAGTAGCCGTCCGCGATCTCCCCATGAGTCGCGCGGTCTATGTCGTCGCGCGATTCGAACAATAAAGCGATTCGAGCAGCCGCGCGGTCCGCTGACCTCGTTCGCGCGACAACCGACAACCGACCGTTGAAAGCCGCCCATGGCCGCGCCGCTTCTGGAAGTTTGTCGAGTGACCAAGCGGTTTCCGGGCGTGGTGGCGATTGATGGCGTGAGCCTGGAATTGCGGGCGGGCGAGGTTGTGGGGATCTTGGGCGAGAATGGGGCGGGCAAAAGCACGCTCATGAAGATCCTCGCCGGCGTCCAGCAGCCGGACGAGGGCGAATTGCGGATCAACGGGGTCCGCGTACAGATCGATTCGGTCAGGTCGGCGATCGACCGGGGGATCGCGTTGATCCACCAAGAGCTGAACTTGGCGGACAATCTGGATGTGGGCGCGAACGTGTTTCTGGGCCGCGAGCCACGGCGTTTCGGCCTGATCGATCGTCGCCGCATCGACTCGGAGACGCGGCAATATCTCGCCCGCGTCGGTTTGGATGTCGACCCGCGAACGCCGACCGCTTCGCTCGCCATCGGTCAGCAGCAACTGGTCGAGATCGCGAAGGCGTTGTCGGCCAGCGCTCGCATTCTGATCATGGACGAGCCGACTTCCAGCTTGTCGTCGCACGAGGCCGCGCGGCTGTTCGAAGTGGTGAAGGACTTGCGTTCGAAGGGCGTGTGTATCGTCTACATCTCGCATCGGCTCGGCGAGGTGAAAGAGTTGGCTGATCGCGTTGTGGTGTTGCGGGATGGACGCAACGCCGGTGGCTTAACGCGCGAGGAGATCACGCACGACGCGATGGTGCGGTTGATGGTTGGCCGCGATCTATCGCAATTCTACGCTCATACGCCGCATCCGCCGGGCGATGTGGTGCTGGAAGTCGAAGGCTTGCGCACCGCGACTTGGCCCGACGAGCCACTGGACTTCCACTTGCGGTCGGGCGAGATCGTCGGTGTCGCCGGCTTGGTCGGAGCGGGCCGGACGGAAATGCTGCGAGCGTTGTTTGGCATTGATCGGCGAGCGGGTGGAACGATTCGCGTGGGCGGCCAACCATTGCGACTCGAAACGCCGCATGACGCGATCCGCGCGGGCGTCGCGCTTGTCCCGGAGGACCGCAAGCAGCAGGGACTCGTGCTCGAGATGGCGGTGCGGGAGAACATCGGCTTGGCCGGTTTGCTCCGCAATCGCCGGCCGGGCGGCCTATTGAATTTCGCGACAGAGCGGCGCGACACAGCGGAGATGATCCGTAAATTAAAGATCAAAACGCCGCACGCCGAGCAGATTGTGCAATACCTTTCGGGCGGCAACCAGCAGAAAGTGGTGCTGGGAAAGTGGCTCGCTTTGTCTCCCCGGGTGCTATTGCTAGACGAACCGACCCGCGGCATCGACATCGGCGCCAAACAGGATATCTACTCGCTCATGGAAGAGTTGGCGTCGCGGGGCGTCGCGATTCTGTTCGTGTCGAGCGAAATGGAAGAGATTCTAGGCATGTCCGACCGGACGTTGGTGCTGCACGAGGGACGGCTGGCCGGCGAACTTCGCCGCTCACAGCTTTCCGAGGAAGCGGTGATGCATCTGGCCACCGGCAATACAAGACAGTTGGTTCGCGTATGAAAAAAATTTCGGGCATTCTTCTGCTGTTGGTCTATGTGCTGGTCGCCACGACGCTGCTCAACGAGCGGTTTGTCGGCGCTTTCAACATGCAGAACATCACTCGTTGGAGTTCGCTGTTCGGCATCCTCGGGATCGGGGTGGCGTTTGTGATCATCACGGGCGGCATTGATCTGTCGATTGGATCCGTCGTGGGACTGATCGGCTGTCTGCTGCCGATGATGCTGCTCGGCACGGCGAAGTGGCCGCCGGGAGCGGTGGCGAGTTTGACAGCCTACGCGGCAGGTGTGGAATTACTGGTGGTCGCGGCGGTGATTGGGACGGCTCGCTGGCGCGCGAGGAGCGACACGGGCGGGGACTACCGCGCGCCGATCGGATTGGCGATCGCCGGGCTAGCGGCGCTCGCCGCAGGCCCGATCGTGGCGCGCATTCCGTTGCCAAGCTGGGTCGCGGTCGCGTGCGTGATCGCCTGGGTCATGACGGTTTCGTTGCACCTGGGATTGGCCCATGGATTACTTGTGACACGCGCGCGGCTGCAACCGTTCGTCGTGACTCTGTGTGGATTGCTGATCTATCGTGGCCTTGCCCGCTGGATCACGGACGATCAAACGCAGGGTTTCGGTACCGCATACGATGACTCGCTGCGGTTGATCGCCACGGGAAAACCGTGCTCCGTCGCCTTCGTCGTGCTGGTTGCCGGCGTGCTCGCCGTGATCGCGGGAGCCTGGAGCCTAAGGCGGCAACGTGGCGACGCGGCAGGTGAGCGGTCCGCTGACGGTGCTGGAAGTGGAACTGGAAGTGGAAGTGGGGCAGCGCCGCTGGGTGGCATCGGCGCCGTCGCCGGCATCTCCCATCGAGGTTTGCCTTGGTTCACGATTGTCTTCGGCTTGGTGATCGCCGCCATCGGAGCCGTGCGGTATCTGCCCGACGG
>JBJTOW010000235.1:0-2759 GCA_046074805.1 Planctomycetota bacterium
GATCTATTCGTCGACATCGGCAACTCGCTCCAACCGTAGCGGGCCGCCAATCATCCACCCGCCAACGGCGCGGCGATTGACCGCGCCGTCGGCGAGTGATCGTGTTTGTTCGCGAAGCGACCGCGACGAAGGCCCAGGAAGCCCCTGGTACTCATTAAGGCCGAAGCCGACAAATCGCTAGTTAGCGACTAAGGTTTTTCGATGCCGAGCAGTTCGATTTCAAAGACGAGCGTCGAATTGGGGGGGATGGTTTTTCCCGCCCCCTGTTCGCCGTAAGCCATTTCCGCTGGGATGACGACCTTCCACTTGTCGCCGACTTTCATCAATTGCAGGACTTCCGTCCAACCCTTGATGACCATGTTGACGCCAATCGAGAGCGGCTGTTTGCGAGCGACCGAGCTGTCGAAGACCCGCCCATCGATGAACGTCCCGTGATAGTGGACGCTCACTTTCTCTTCGGCCTTGGGCGAAACGCCGTCCCCCGCCTTGAGCACTTGGTATTGAACACCGCTGGGCAGAGTTGTCACCCCCTGCGTCTTGGCGTTTTCCGAGCGGAAGGCGAGTCCTTCTTGCTTGCTCTTTTCCGCCATCGCCCGCGCCCGTTCGAGTCCCTTCTGTTGCGCTGCGGCAGCCAAGCCACTCAACGCCTCGCGAATTTCCGCCTCGGTATATTTGGATTCCTTTCCCGACAGGACATCGGTCAAGCCAGCCACCAAAGCCGCAACATCGAATTCGATGCCGTCGTTCTTGAGAGCTCGCCCCACATTCATACCCACGCCATAACTAGCTTTTGCGATGTCGACCATGGGCGGGTTCGCCGGAGCGGCCGCCGGTGCCTTGGCGGGAGTCTTCGCTGGGGCCTGATCCTGGCCATTCGCGTCGCCGGAAGCCCCCCACGACGTGCCAATCGCCACCACTGTCGCCGCCACCTTCAAGAATCGCCGAGCCATTCAACACCTTCACTTAAAAACCTTTGGATGGGAAGACCAACAAAAGTCTAGTGAAGTGGTGGAGAAAACTCCAGATTACGGCGCGGCCACACGTGGCGAAATGACCACAGCGGATACGGAATGCGCGACCTTTGACGAACAAAACAATCCCCGGTAGCCCCAGCCCACCCTCGCGACGCGGTGCCACCTTCGGGGAGTCAATCAAACAAATCGGCGACGTTGTCGAAAGGCACAACGCCATCGAGCGGAAACATAGGACGCGCGCACTTGCGGTGCCCCAGCGCCTTGACGTTGGCGCTCGTCGCGCCGGGCGCATCGACGTCGATCTTCATCGCGCACCATTCAGTGAACATGTGCGGTTCGCAATGGGGCGACTTTACAACCACCATGTCGAAGCGTCGAGGATCCTGACCGTTGGCGAGGAACCAAGAACGATCGAAGAGACTGACCGGCCGCGTGCCGACGACCAGCGTCAGATTTTTGGCTTCCAGCACGGCGGTGGGACCGGAATCCCACGGCCAGCCGAATGTTTCACTGCGAAATCTACCGTCGGACAGTAGCCTTACTCGAGCCGTGACCGGCAACGGTTCGAACCGCCGGTCGATCGCCCCGCCCAAGGTAACCACCACCTCAGCTCCGATTCCAGCCTCCATCGCCTTTCGCACCGCACTGGGATCGACAATCGGCGCCAACACCCGGCCGCCATACCCCTGCCGTATTGTTTCTCGGATGATCGCATTGCTATCTCCGGATGCGCCGGAACTGGTCGCGTCGGCCGCATCCATCATCACCACGGTGCCTTGTTTCACTTCCGCAGCGCGGCGGACACTCTCCTCAAGGCTCGTGAGCGGAACCCGCATCCGTTCGTGATCGCGCCAAAACAGTTCGGCCAGTTCCTGGGCCCAGGCTGCCGCCAACTGTGGATCGCCATCGGCCACAACGATCGCGTTACTGCGCAATTCCGGGACATCCGTGAACGGATTCCCCCACATGACGGCGGCCGCCAACGCGCGTGGATCGGCCTCGATCTCCCGGGACCGCTGAATGCAGTGGCGAATCGCGCCTGTCTCCGTGATCAACTCATCGCCGCGAACCAGCGCGGGCAATTTCACGCGAGCCATCACGGGCCGGGCTTTTCGCAGAACGATATCGAGCAACACTCGAGCCGCTCGAGCCCCCGTCTCCACAAAGTCAACATGCGGATAGGTGTGGTAGGCCACCACCGCGTCGCAGTGCCGCAACATCCGGTCCGTCAGGATGCCGTGCAGATCGAGTGAAATCACGATGGGAGTGCGTTCGCCAAGAATCCGCCGCGCTCCCTCAAGCAAACAGCCCTCGGGATCATCCTCGCTCTCGGCCTGCATCGCGCCGTGCAAGCAGAAGTACGCGCCATCCACCGGACCTTCAGCGACAACTCTCCGAAGTTCCTCCCAGAATTCTCCGCTCAGTCGAGCGAAGCCATCCGCCGACAGCACGCCGCCCGAAGTATTCGCGCTGCCGCCCCATGCCGGAGCTAGCCGCAGTTCAGGCTGCTTTTCGAAAACCTGCACGGCGCCGGCGATTTCCTCGCGGCAACCGCGGTGATGGGCCAGCAGCGCGTCCCCGCGCGCCACACGAAAGTCCGAGTAAGCACTCGGAGCCGGATTGAACGACGATACTTCCTGCTTGCATTCGGCGATCACAATCCGCATCGCGTTCTCCTTCGAATATTCAACTGTGGCCGGCGGCCACACGTTCCCATTGCCGCTCCAACCGCTGGGGCGAAATGATGACGGCCGTGCCGATCGTCTGCGCGAACAAGGATACGCG
>JBJTOW010000236.1:0-5002 GCA_046074805.1 Planctomycetota bacterium
GGCTACTCGAGCGGATGCTCGACCATGCACCGACGACTGACGCCGAGTTGGCGAAGGCGAGTCTGGAGGCCTTGGATAAAAAACTTGAAAGTCTCCAATGGTTGTTTCCACGGCCACGTGCTGGCGGATGACGCTCCATGATTATCGACGTTTGCCCGACTGTAGACTTCGCGTTCAAGCTGATGCTCGGCAGCCCCGAGCATACGGCGGTGACGGTTCACTTTCTGAACGCCGTTTTGGATAGTGGTCCACGCATCACGCAAGCGACCATCTTGAATCCATTCCTGGGGAAGGAAACAGCGGATGGCAATTTGTCGGTCTTGGAAATCAAGGCCAGGGATGAGTTGGGGCGTTACTTGAACATCGAGGTGCAGACCTCGGCGGCGAACGGTTTGAGGCAGCGTTTCGCTTACTACGCCGGGCGGCTGTACGTCGACCAGATGCGCGAGGGAATGGAGTACTGGAAATGATCACGCAAACTCCGGAAACCCGAGAACTATACGAAGCCCGCTTGAAGGCGAAACGCGACGAAGAGGCGCGACTAGACTTTGCACGAAGTGAGGGACGAACAGAGGGCGAGCAAATCGGCTTGGCCCGCGGCGAGCAACTCGGGTTGGCGCGTGGCGAGAAGATTGGCCAGATTCGGCTGCTCGAAAGAATGCTCCATCAGTCACCAACGCCCGATGCCGAGTTAGCAAAGGCGAGTCTGGAGGACTTAGACCAAAAACTGGAAAGTCTCGAATTGTTGTTTTCACGGCCAAGTGCTGGCGGATGACGCTCCATGATTATCGACGTACTGGCCAAGTCATTCGCTGGTCGCATTTGACGCACAAGACTCGCTCCCCTCTTCCCCATCTGAGATCCGTCGATGGCGCGATGGCACCGCTTTCCCTGGGTATCGCCGGCCTGTATGCGTTGTCGAACAAAGGTGGCGGCCACGATCCGGGTTTGCCCGCTTGCAGGTCAATCGACATCGCCCCAAACGCGTCGGCTGTCGACTCTGCCGTTGTCAACTCTGAACGTTTCGACTGTTCCCGTGTTAGCGCTGATCGTTACGGCGTTGATGCTAATGGGCGGGCCGTTGTGGTCGGCCGCAGTGGCGGATGAACCGGTCGCGAACTCGCTGAGGTGGTCGCTCCGCGACGAGTTCCAAACGGGTCGCGGGCGCCAGAATCCGAACGTGGACCGCGCCGGACAGGCTACGTGGCACTTCTTGCGGACCACGTCATCCCGCGGGCCGGTCGAAACGCGCGAGTGGCTCCGCGACGGCAAGTACGCGTTACTCTCGGAACAAGGCGAGAACCTGTTCCAATCGCCGCTCGACGGCTGGATCTTTCGCGGTGGCAGTCCGCTGGCGCCGGCCGTCGGCAAGCTTGCTGCGCCTTACGATGTCGGTTTGAAGTTCCAACCGGGCGAGATTCTTGTCGCGCCGGGGCCAGACTATGCGGTGGTCATCGGTTGGCGGAGTCCGATCGCCGGCCGGCTGGAGATTCAAGGAGCGTTCGAACACGCGCAGACATGTTGCGGCGAGAACTCGCGGATCAAATGGTACGTGGAACGCGGCCCCGCTCCAGACGAGTCGCGCGAGTTCACGCCGAAGACACTCGCCGCCGGCGAAGCGGATTTCGGTTCCGAAACACCAAGCGGCGCGTTTCATGTTCGCGACGAGCCAATCGCGCCGGACGAGTTCATCTATTTTGTGGTCGACGCGCGGGCAGACGGAACGGCGACGCCGCATTATGGCGATGCCACGCGATTCCACGTGACGCTCACCGTGCGTGATCCAGCGACACCTCCGCCACCCAGTTTCGAAAAGGAGATCCTGCCGCTGTTGGCACGCAAGTGCCATGACTGCCATGGCGCCGACTTGTGCGAGGCCAAGCTCGACCTGCGCACGCTTTCGGAGATGCTGCGCGGCGGCGAAAGCGGACCGGCGATTGTCCGGGGCATTCCCCAGGAAAGTTTGCTGATCGATTTAGTCACCAAGGGACAAATGCCGCCCGAAGGCGGCGATAAAGTGTCGCCGGCGGAGCTGGCGTTGCTACGACGATGGATCGTCGCCGGCGCGCCTGCGGAAGAACGGATCGTCGCATTGCCGCCGCACGCGCAAGTAACGGCTCAAGATCGCGCGTATTGGGCCTTCCAGCCGCCGCGGAAGGGCGCTGAGCCATCCGTCAAGCTCGCGGGCCGCGTGCGGACGCCTATCGACCGGTTTCTGCTGGCGAAACTCGAGGAAAAGGAACTCGAGTTCTCGCCCGACGCCGACCGCGCGACACTGATCCGCCGCGCGTCGATCGATTTGCTGGGACTGCCTCCCGCGCCCGAGTCCGTGGACCGTTTTCTCGCGGATACCCGGCCCGACGCGTACGAGTTGTTGATCGACGAGCTGCTCAAGTCGCCGCATTATGGAGAACGCTGGGGACGGCATTGGCTTGATGCGGCCGGCTATGTCGATGGAAAGCTGGACAACGACCTGGGAACGCTTTACCCGAACCAAGGCATCTGGCGGTATCGCGACTATGTCATTCGCGCGTTCAACGATGACAAGCCGTTCGACCGGTTTTTGACCGAACAATTGGCGGGCGACGAGCTGGTCGACTGGCGCCGCGCGGAGGCGTTCGATGCGACGACGTTATCGCTGCTTACCGCGACCGGATTTCTCCGCAACGTCGACGATCACACGGATTTTCCGCAATACGGCATCGAGAAGCGGTACGAAGTGGTGAACGAAACGCTAGACATGGTTTCCACGGCCGTGCTCGGCCTGACCATGGAATGTTGCCGGTGCCATAACCATAAATACGATCCGCTGCCGCAACGCGATTACTACCGGTTGATGGCCTGCTTCGAGCCAGCGTTCAACGTCCATGCTTGGAGGCCGCCCGCGACCCGCACACTCGCCGATGTCTCGCCATCCCAACGAGCCCAGATTGATCAACGCAACGCTGGCGTCGACAAGCAGGTCGCGGACCTCGCCAAAGCCGAATCGGCGACGCGCGAACAGGTCCGGATGCGGCTCATCAACGATCGACTGGCGGCCATCCCGGACGACATCAAGGCCGAAATGAAGCGGGCGGTGGAGCTCAAGCCCGAGCAGCGCACAGCCGAGCAGGCGAAACTCGTCGAGCAGGATGTTGCCGCTCGCAAAGTCACCGACCCCCAAATCGACGCCGCGCTTGCCGAGCCTGAACGGTCTGAACTCAAGGCAAACGCGGACCGACGAGCGACGCTGCTCGCCACGAAGAAAAGCTACGGGTTCATCCAGGCGTTGTGGGATGTCGGACCGCCGCCCCTATCACACGTTCACCGCCGTGGCAATGTGAAAGCGTTGGGCGTGCTCGTGCAACCCGGCTTTCCTGAAATCCTTCAACCGGCGAGTCCCGGCGGCGACGCATCGGTGCGGGCGACGGTCGGCCATGAACAGACCTCGAGCGGAAGGAAAAACGCAAGCGATGCGGACAGTCGAGCTGCGACGCCAGGCACGCTCGCCGCGATCACGAACGCTGTGCCCACGAACGCCGCGATCACGAACGCCGCGCCCACCGACGTGGCAGGCGAGACCAGTGGCCGGCGACTCGCGCTGGCGCGGTGGTTGACCCGGCCCGAGCATCCGCTGACGGCGCGGGTCTTCGTGAATCGCGTATGGCATCATCATTTCGGCCGTGGCATCGTCGAGACGCTCGGCAATTTCGGACATTCCGGCAGTCCGCCTTCGCATCCGGAATTGCTCGACTGGCTGGCGGTGGACTTCATCGAACATGGCTGGAGCGTGAAGCGTCTGCACCGCCAGATTATGTTGTCGACCGCGTACCGTCAGATGTCGCGCCGCGCGCCGCTCGCGCTCGCTGCGTCCACAACCACCAGAACCGCCGGGAACACCGCAAACACCGCGAGCGGTCGGGCGGCCGGCGGTCAGGTACTCGGCGGTCAGGCACTCGGCGGTCAGGCGGCTGGGGAACGGGACGGGTCGCGGACGCGGCTTGCGGGTGAAACGGTCGATCCGGAGAACCGTCTGTTATGGCGGATGAACTTGCGGCGTTTGGAATCCGAGATCGTGCGCGACGCGATCTTGGCGGTTTCCGGCGCGTTGGACAAAGCGGCCTGCGGTCCGCCCGTGGAGATCACCAATCCGGCGAATGGCCTGTCGGAGGTGAAGGCGGGCGGAGCGTCTGCGAATGCCGCGCGCCGCAGCGTCTATCTGTTCGCGCGTCGCGTCTATCCGCTCAAGTTCCTGGAAATCTTCGACGCGCCGATCATGCCAGTGAACTGCACGCAGCGGTCCAATTCGGCCAACGTATTGCAATCGCTCGCGATGCTTAACAGCGAGTTTGTCTTCGCCCAAGCCGAACTGATGGCCGACCGCACATTCCGTCTGGCGGCGGCACAAGCGACGGTCGATAGACCGGGGCGAGCCCCCATCGAAGTGGCTGTGAACGCCGCGGTCCCAGCGGCAAACGATACACGTGACGACGCGCTTGTAAAGCTCGCATTCCAGTGGGCGTTCGCCCGTCAACCGACGGCCGACGAGCTGACTCGGAGCCGCCAGTTTCTCGCGGAACAGCGACTCGCTTACAAAACGCCGCGCGACAAACAAGCGGCTGATCCGCAAGTCGCTGGCAAGCCAACGTCGGACGCGCAGCCAGCGGATAAAGCGGCAGCGGACAAAGCGGAACGCGCGGCGCTCGCGGATCTGTGCCACATGTTGCTGTCGGCGAATGAATTCCTGTACGTGGAGTGACCGGGCGATGATGCGAACTCGACGGGAATGGTTGCAGGGGCTGGGTGGCGGTTTCGGAACGCTAGCGCTTTCGGGCCTGTTGGACAGTGTTGGCCTGCTGGACAGTGTTGGCCTGCTGGCGGGAACTGGCTCGGCGGGGTTGGCCGGGGTGGCGAACGCGGCCGAAACGAAGCGCGGCGGCGGTCCCTTGTCGCCGCGGCCGGGGCACATTCCGGCCCGGGCCCGCGCGGTGATTCAGTTGTGCCAGAACGGCGGTCCGTCGCA
>JBJTOW010000237.1:0-5284 GCA_046074805.1 Planctomycetota bacterium
GCTGCCACTGTTTGGCGGCGCGGAAGGATTTCCCAACGACGGCGCTATGACGGCACCGGGGCCCGGAAGCGTGGCGGCCCCGGCGGCGACAGCGGGCGACGATGCCGGAGAGGCTGCAAGCACACCACCAACACCGACACCACCGCCACTGGCTGGGGCCGGTTGAGGGACGACACCGGGCAGCTTGCCGCCGGCCGCTCCCTGCAGCAACTCGACAATCGTCGTGGGGGGCGGCGGAGCTGGCACTGCCCGCATGGCCGTTGGCGCGGGCGCAGCGCCGGGGTTGTTCGCGACCAAAACGGGCGGTGGTGGAACGGCGTCCTGGGGCGACAAGCCGCCAGCGGCTGGAGTGGTTGTGGATTGTCCCAGCAACCGATCCAACGCTTCGCGGTCCACTCGCAGCTTCAAATCGAGATTCTTGATCGCTTCCTGCGATGCTCGGCGTTCCTCGATCGCCGCCTCAAAACGTTGTCGAGCCCGCTCGCGATGTTCGCGCGCCTCCGCCAGTCGTTCCGCCGGCAACTCACTCTTCGGCTCGGCCACTTTGGCCTCTGGCATAGGTGCTGTGGCGCCAGGCACCGGCGGACTCTTCGCGGCCGATCCGGAGGGATTGGTCCCTTGGGAGGCGGAAACAGCAGGGAGGGCGCCTTGAGCTTTAACGCGTTCGAATTCCTCATCCGCGCGGCGGAACTCCTCTTCGCGGCGGGCGAAGTCGCCATTGGGGTCGAGAATCGCGGCTTGTAGTTCGCGAGTCCGTTGCTGATCGGCTTCGATGGAACGTCGCAACCGAGCGACCTTCTCAGCGACGGAAGGCGTCTCGGGAACCGCGGGCACGATGACGGGCGCAGGGAGCGGTCCTGGCGCGCCTGCTGGCCCGCCTGCGGACGCTGGACTCGTTGGTGGGGACGGTAACGCGTCGCCCGGTTTGGCGGACGGAATTGACGGCGACGACGGACTTGCCGGTTCGGCGGGCTGCGAAACGGTGTTGGTCGCACTCTTGTCGACCTGCGGCGTACTGGCCGAACCAACGCTCGCGGCGCTCGCGTCAGCGACCGACAGCCGCGTGGGCGACGGCGCAGCGCGCCTTGGTGCGACAGATGATCCGCTACCCGACGCAGAAGTTCCTGTAATCGCGGGCGACGATGCTGGAGCCGGCCGGGCCGCCGAGACCGCTGAGTCGGATTGGGGTGTTGAGGCCGATGGGGACGCTGGGGCTGATTGACCTGACGGGGCCGTTGTGGCAGAGGCGACCAATGGAACGGATTGGGCGGGCAGCGTGGATGGGGTGGCTAGGAACACCGTCACTATCCCAACCAGCAAGACCGCGAAATCTTGCCAGATTTCGCGCCGAGCCACTCGTTGGGATCTATCTTTGCAAGCGTGGCGTCGAGCGTTCATTCCTACCCCTTTCTCCCTGTCGGGAGCGTCGATCCGAGGATGGGTCTTAGCCAGCCTGCGATGAGGCGGCAAGATCATTTCACGGACCACGAATCAGACTTAGACCGCTTAAGGTGTTGGCTGGTTCGGGTTGGGAAATTTTGCTGGACCTTCGCGGTTTTTCCGGTCGATCTAAAAATGATGCGTAGTGAAGATGCTCGGCGGGGTTCAAGGAGCGGGAACAGATGGTGAAGTTGGAAATCGCGGCGAGCGCGCTGGTCATCGATACCGACACGCTGGCGGCGCAACAGACCGTCGGCGCCCTCGAACTCGCCGGCTTCAGCGTGTTGCTCGCTCATAACGGTCAAGCGGCCCGGGTCGCAGCCCGCCAACGTGCCGTGCAATTGATCGTCTGCGATCTCTATGTGGACGACGAATCCGGTTTGGAGCTCGTACGGCAACTGCGCGATCTACCCGCCTTGGAGGACGTGCCGGCGATGTTCCTGTCGCTCGCGCAGAAGGCTTCCATCATCCGTCGGTCGCAAGGGGCGAATCACGCGTTGAACGCAAACGGCCACGCCGATCGATTCGCGGGCAATCCGCACTGTGCCTACCATCTTCGGAAGCCCGTGGACCAAGCCGTGCTCGCACAGCTGGCGATGGCCGAGGTCGCGCGAGCTCGCCTGGCCTTCGAATATCGGCCGACGACTCGCGACGAGCCAACCAGTTCCGCTTGGCGGCCTACTCGGCCGGCTTCTCCAAGGGAAGCAGCGTTCGCGACGCGATGACGTGCGCGGTGATGAGCTTCAGCGGATTGTCGCCATAGCGGATGCGGTGGCCGTCGTAGTTGACGCCCAGAATGAGGCATTGCAGGCCCGGAGCGGGCACGACCAGCTGGCCATCGAGCGGCAGGAATAGCATTTGATCGGCGCCTGCCAGCTTCACAAGCGCCCCGCGTTCTCCGGCATCGCCTTCCACAGTGCGTTCGACCACGCCGAACAGGAATACCCCGGCCATCGGACGGGCGACTTGGCCCAACGCGAGCTCATTGATCAACGTTACTTGGCCAGCCGCGTCCCACTTCAAGTTGGCGAGCCGCTGTTCCACCTTGCGGGCAGCTCTCAGCAGTGGATCAAGGCGTTCCTCCAAACGGCCACCGGCCAGCGTATCGGGCAGTTTGACCACGGTGACGGCCCACGCCAGTTGCTGCAAGACTTCGTAGTCCCGCTCGGATTCGGGGCTCCACCGTATCGATTCGGCCCGCGCCAACCATTCCTCGATCACGGCGGGAGTGAGTCGCGCCAGCAAATCGTTCACCCTCGCTTCCTTGCGGGCGTAGTCCCGCAGCGGTTCAATCGGCCCCGCGACCGCGTCCCGCAGCTCACGGAGGTGCCGCACGTGAAGCGAATAACTAAACGCCGCTTGGCGATCGACCCAAGTATTGATCCCCACCACAGCTCCGGCCGCATCCAGCAGCGGTCCGCCACTGTTTCCCTCGGATAGCTTGGCCGTATGTTGAATCCAGCGGTGGTCGGCCGAACCCGAAATCAGCTGCCGGACAAAACGTTGTGAACCGCGTGGCAACTCGGAGGTCGCCAGCACGCGGCTCACCTTGCCGTCGAAGAGTGAAAACTCGACGCCTCGCGGATGGCCGATCGCCAGCACGGGCGCGAGTCGCCGGGGATCGCCTTCGTCCGCCAGTGGCAACGCCAAAAGCTCGCGCGGCGGCTCCTTCAATCCAACAATCGCCAAGTCAAGTTCGGGATCGATCGCGGCATAGCCGGTGATCTCGTACGCGGCGCCGTTCTTAAACCGAGCGCGGGCCGTGGTCGCGTCCGCCAACACATGATAATTGGTGGCGATCCAGCCCCGGGCGTCAATGACGAAGCCGGCGCCGACGCCCTCGCTTTCCCCCTCGCCTCCGGCTTCGATTTTGACGATTGACTCCTCAAGCCGCTCGACGAGCGACGCATCCAGTAGCGGTGCGTTATCGCCTTGGGACGCAGCGCGATCCTTCGCGCTAGCTGCACCCAGCGACGCGTTCGCTGTATCGGCAGTGGGACCTGTTGCCGGAGCGGCCGTGGGCCGGTCTTCGGCGGTGCTTGCAGTCTTACCCCGCTGCGGCGCGCCGTTGGCTGTTGAGCTGTCGACGGACCGGGTTTTCGAAGACTCGCTGTGCGGGAATTGACCGCTTCGAGACTGGCCGCTCGGCGATTGGCCGCTCGGCGACTGGCCGCTCGGCGACTGGCCTTTTGCCAATTCGCCGCTGCTGGTTGAGCCACCGCCAGCCGCGCCATTTTTTGGTGTGACGGCGGACTGGCGATTGTCGTCGGCGACCGGGGAGTCGCCGGAGATATCGCCTTGTGTGCGCTGGCGTTCGTCTCGCGGTTTCCCGGAGAAGGCCGCGATATCGCGGGAGGCGCGCGTCCGGGGAGGTGGCGGCGGTTCGTCCGGAGGTTGGCGTTGGCTATCGAAGATCACGGCAAGCGTGATCGCCAAGCCGCTTATCACCAGCCCGGCGAGCAGCGCGCGGAACGCTGTTCCGAGCAACGTCCGGCGCGGACGCGCTTCGACGGATCGTCGATAAGCCTCCTCGAAGTCCATAACTTTTGAGTGGAACGATCGATCTCCCGATCGATCACAGGGTGGGGCCGACGGGCCACGGCACGAACTCTTCGTCGCCAAACCCGTGTAGTTCGCTTTTGGTTTTCTTTCCGCTGGCCACCGCCAAAATCTCCTCGAAGATTTCGCGGCCGACATCGGCGACCGGGCGGCCATCGAGCACCGTGCCGGCGTTGATGTCCATGTCGTCGACCATGCGTTCGTACATGGGCGAATTGGAGGCGACCTTGATTGACGGCACGGGTTTGCACCCAAAACAGCTGCCGCGACCCGTGGTGAACACCACGACGTTGGCGCCGCCCGCGACGAGGCCGGTGACACTGACCGGATCAAAGCCCGGGGTATCCATCACGACAAAGCCTTTTGCCCGAACTTCCTCGGCGTACTGATAAACTTCCTCGAGGGCGGTCGAGCCGGCTTTGGCGACGGCGCCGAGCGACTTTTCGGCGATCGTCGTAAGGCCGCCTTCCTTGTTGCCCACGGACGGGTTGTTGTCGATTTCGCAGCCAAACGTCCGTGTGTACCAGAGCCACCACTGGATGCGTTCCAGCAGTTTGTCAGCGATCGTGGCCGAACGGGCGCGGCGGGTGAGCAAATGTTCGGCGCCGTAGATCTCGGTCGTTTCCGCCAGAATCGACGTGCCGCCGCACGCGACCAGCATGTCCGAGGCGACGCCCAAGGCCGGGTTGCAGGTCACGCCGGAATTGCCATCCGAGCCGCCGCAGTTCGTGCCGAGCACGATTTCGCTGGCGGGAATCGATTCCCGCTTCACATCGTTCACGCGGGGGAGCATTTGGCCGATCTGCCTCACCGCCGCCTCCACAGTCTTCGACGTGCCCCCCATATCCTGCATCGAAAACACCGGCGGACCTTGGGAATGGCCGGCTCCGTCGATCTGCACGAGATGCTGGTCGCGCATCAGGTGGCCGATGGCCGTCTGTTCGCATCCCAGTCCGATCAGCAGGTAGCCGCCGATATTGGGGTGGCGCGCAACGCCGCCCATCACCCGATTCAAAATCTGATGCTGCAAACCTTCCCACTGCAACCCGCAACCGCCGCTGTGTCGGAACGCCACCACGCCATCGATGTTCGGAAACTGGTTCAGAAGGCTCTTGTCGAACCGTTCGGCCACATGCCGCGCGACGGTCGCCGAGCAGTTCACCGTGGAGATAATAGCCAGATAGTTACGAGTGCCAGCCCCACCACCCCGGCGTCGATACCCTTGGAAAGTGCGGCCGACGATCGGGACCGGCGGCGGCGGAATCTCGGTGGCGCTGGCCGGGTC
>JBJTOW010000238.1:0-3997 GCA_046074805.1 Planctomycetota bacterium
TCCGTCGTACAAAAGGTTCACCGCGCAAACTGGGGTGCCATGCCACCCATTCCCCACTCCCTATTCCCCACTCCCTCAGCTCTTCACCACTTCAAGCACGATCTTGTGGTCGCCCAGTTCCACCGTCACGGCGTCGGTGGCGGGCGGGGCGCGGTCGACGGCGATCTGGTCCGACAACGTCTCCGACGCGATCAACGCCTCGTTCTCGCGGACGGCCGCCGCTGTCTCCAAATCCTCCGAGCGGATCGTCACGGAGATTCGATCGGTATATTCCAAATCCAATTCTTTGCGGCGGTCTTGGATCAGCCGGATCAAGTCGCGAGCCAAGCCTTCGCGGAGCAACTCCGGGGTCAATTCAGTCGCCAGGACCACGACGCAGCCCGTGCCTTGGGCGGCCGCCCATCCCGGTTTCGCTTGCAACCGAACCTGAATGTCTTCGCTGTCCAGTTCAATCGTGTCTCCGCCGACCGTCAACAACACCTTGCCCGACTCGGTCAGTTGCCGCAGCAGGCTCGCGCCGTCGGCCTGTCCCAACGCGGCTTTCGCGGCCGGCAGCAGTTTGCCGATCCGTGGCCCGAGCCGCTTGAAATTCGGTTGGATTAAATACGTGATGTACTGGTCCGCCTCCCGCGCGTAATCCACTCGCTTGACGTTCAATTCCTCCCGCAGCAGTTCGTCGTGCTGCTCCAGCCAAGCTTGGTGCAGCGTAGAGGTAAGAATGACTTCCACTTTGGCGAGCGGTTGGCGGACTTTCAGTTTGTTGTCCATGCGGGCCGCGCGGCCCAGCGAGGCGATCGATCGCAATAACCGCATCCGCTCGGACAAAGTGTTGTCCACAAGCGAGGTATTCACGGACGGGTAATCGCACAAATGGACGCTTTCCCGAACGCGGCCGCCGAACACTCCCGCCAGATTCCGCCACAGCGCTTCGGCGATGAACGGCGTGAACGGAGCGATCAGTTTCGCGGTGGTCGCAAGGCATTCAAATAGCGTCCAGTAGGCGTCGAGCTTCTCTTGGGACTGGCGGTCGGAGGCCCAGAAGCGGTCGCGGCTGCGTCGCACATACCAATTGCTCAACGCGTCCACGAATTCCGACAACGCCGCGCAGGCGGCATAGTTGTCGTAGGCGTCCATCCGCTCGGTCGTGGCCGCGATGGCGCGTTGCATTTCCCCTAGGATCCAGCGATCGAGCTCGCCGCGGTCGGCCGCCGGCCGATAGCCGCGCGCTCCCGCGAACTCGTCCGGAGACAATTGGTCGACGGCGCCCGCGATTCGCTCTCCCGGATCAAATCCGTCGATGTTGGCGTAAATGATGAAGAAGCTGTAGCAGTTCCAAAGCCGCAACAGGAACTCGGGGATGCTGTCCTTGATCGCCTGTTCGCGGTAGCGGATCGAGGTCCATGGCGGCTGGTTGGCGAAGAAGTACCAACGCAGCGCGTCGGCGCCGTAGCGATCGAAAATCTCCTGAGGCTCGCGGTAGTTCCGCTTGCTCTTCGACATCTTCTGGCCGTCTTCGCCCAGCATGAGGCCGAGGACGATGCAGTTGCGAAACGGATGGGGATACGGAGCGGAAGGACCGCCGGCCGCCGTTTCATCGCCTTCGCTGAACAACATCGTGCTGATGGCGAGTTGGCTGTAGAACCAACCACGGGTCTGGTCGATCGCCTCGCTGATGAAGTCGGCCGGGAACTGCGACGCGAACTGGTCGGCGTTCCGCCGTGGATATCCCCACTGCGCGAACGGCATGGCTCCCGAGTCGTACCAGCAGTCGATGACATCCGGGACTCGCCGCATTCGGGCGCCGGCGGCGAACGGCGAATCGTACGTGACCGCGTCGATGTACGGCTTGTGGACTCGGAGGTCGTCGGGCAACTCGGGGCGCCGGCGTTTCGCTTCCAGCCAGGCCTCCGCGCCGCTGGCGCCGGGCTTGGCGAGCAGTTCGTCGTAGCTGGCGATCGCCTCCATGCGGCCCGTCGATTCGCAGACCCAGATCGGCAGCGGCGTGCCCCAGAAACGCTCGCGCGACAACGCCCAGTCGATGTTCGATTCCAGAAAATTGCCGAAACGGCCGTCGCGGATATGTTCGGGCAACCAGTTGATCCGCTGGTTGTTGGCCAACATGCGGTCGCGGTACCGCGTGGTGCGGATGAACCAACTGCGCCGCGGATACTGAATCAGCGGATCGTTGTCAGCCCGCCAGCAGAATGGATAAGGGTGGAGGTACTGTTCTTGATGGAACAGCAGCCCACGTCCCTTGAGTTCCCGGGAAATGTCTTTGTCGGCTTCCTTCACCCAGCGGCCGACGTACTCGGACGGAGCTTCGGCGGTGAATTTTCCGTCCGGCCCCACCGCGCAAATCAAATCGGGGCCTTCGCCCGTTTCAAACCGAGCTTGCTCGGCCAGCAACACCTCGAAGTCGACTTCGCCAAACGCCGGCGCTTGATGAACGATGCCCGAGCCGCTGTCGAGCGTCACGAAATCGGCGGCTACGACCCGCCACGCCAGATGCTGGGTTCCACCCGCCCGGAGCCGACCTTGGGCGTCGCCAAGACTCGCGTGGTAGTTCGAAAACGGTGGCAGGTAGCGTTGGCCGATCAGTTCGGCGCCGCGGCGGACCGATTCCACCTTCAGTTCGCGTTTGATTTTGGCGGACAGCGTTTCCACGAGCGCGGCAGCCAGGATCAATCGCTGGCCCGACTCGGCGTCCACGACCGTCGCGTACTCGAACTCGGGATGCACCGCCGCGAACTGGTTGCTCGGCAAAGTCCAGGGCGTGGTGGTCCAGACGAGCAGCGACGTGCCGGGTTCGTCCACTAATGGGAAGCGGACATACACGCTGGGATCGGCGACTTCGCGGTACCCTAGCCCCACTTCGCCGCTCGACAGCGCCGTCCCGCCCTGCGCCCACCACCAGACGATTTTATGGCCCTGGTAGAGCAGCCCTCGATCGAAGAGCGTTTTGAGAGACCACCAAACGCTTTCGACGTAGCTTTCGTGGTAGGTGACGTAAGCCTCGTCGAGATGAATCCAGAAGCCGAGCCGTTCCGTAAGCCGCTCCCACTGTTTCATGTAGCGCCAGACGCTCTCCTGGCACTTGTGGATGAAAGGCTCGACGCCATACGCCTCGATTTGCTCTTTCGAGTGGATACCCAGCTCTTTGCAAACCTCGACTTCCACCGGTAGGCCGTGGGTGTCCCAACCCGCTTTGCGCTCACATAGATAACCCCGCATGGTGCGATAGCGGGGGAAGACATCCTTGATCGCCCGCGTCAGGCAGTGGCCCGGATGCGGCATGCCGTTGGCCGTCGGCGGGCCCTCGAAAAACACGAACCGCGGAGCGTCCTGGCGGCGTTCCAGCGATTGCTCGTAGATCCGCCGCGTCTTCCAAAACCCGAGGATTTCCTCTTCGAGCGCGGGGAAGCTGACGTTTTGCGGGACCGGTTGAAACATAGCGCGGCTCGAGCGAGAAGGACGGTTTCCGGGAGAATGGACCTAGGCATCCAAGTCTTCGTCAGGCGGCTCGTCCATCTCGGCTTCATCGCCGTCCGCCACGTCGGCCTCGGCCGGCGTCTCGGTTACCCCGTCGTCATCAAAGTCGTCCGGCTCTTCCTCGAAGTCGTCGTCGAAATCGTCGTCGAAGTCTTCCTCGTCGAAGTCCTCGAGTTCGGCGGGCGACAGACCATCGTCGTCGAGCCCCAAATCGTCGTCGTCAAAGCCGTCCGATTCCTCGTCGCCATCCCGCTCGCTATCCCCGTCGCCGTCATCATCGTCATCGTCGATGGCCAGTCGCGGGGCGTGAACAGCCGGCCGTGGGCCAACCATGGGGTATTCCCACGGGCTAGCGGCGTCCGAAAAACAAGGTAACGCCGGACGCCACTGGGCGGAGGCGAACAGGCCAAGCACTGCCATGTCAAATGGATCCAAATAGAGCCGGACTTCCGTCGCTGGTCGCCGAGTCGGTTGGCGGAAACACCCCGCGATGGGCTGAAGAGCGGCA
>JBJTOW010000239.1:0-2721 GCA_046074805.1 Planctomycetota bacterium
TCAACATGACACAGGTCAAGGCGACCAAGGAACCGCGGTTCGTCGATGCGTCGATTAAGGATGCTTTGACGCTGCGGGCCGAGGACTTCATCATCGAGGGCGATGCGCGGGCTCCACAGGATCCGATTACTCTGATCGGCCAGTCGGCGCAGGTCATGCGCACCAACGTCCACACGCCCAATGAGGCGAATATCGACGCGGGCTTGACCGGCTCCGCGATCACGATGAACTTGGTCGACAGCCTCCAGATGAGCGGCTTCATGATCGGCACGAACTCGGTGGTCGTCAACGTGACGAACACCGCCGAGCTGTTCAGCATCGTGACCGACAACGGCAGTGTGATTCGAACCATTGCGGCGCAAGGCAATCTCGATTTGACCGCCAACAAGTCGATTCGGATCGCGGGCCGCGTGCAGACCGACGGTTTGAACGCCGTTCCGAAGATTCAGGCGGCCGAACGCTTGGATTTGATCGCCGGAGCCGACGTCGCGGCGCTTAGCGGCAACGTCACGCTGGCCTTGACCGCCGGCACGATGTTGACGCTCCACCCAGGCAGCAATGTCCGCGCGGGTGTCGCGGTCGATTTCAACGCCAATCCACCGGCGTACTCGGTACTTGGCCCGAACGCCAACGTGTCGCTCGATTCGCCCCATGAATTGATGATTGGCGGCTTGCTCGTCGCCAGCGGCGGCGCGACCGTCAAGGCGGGCACACCGGTTGAGGATCACACCGAGTATTTCGACCAACTCACGAGCGCCGACCCCGAGCAATACTTGGCGGGTCAAAGCACGTACGGAGTGCTTGTGACCGGCACAATGGCGCTGCTTGGAGTCAATCGCCAACTCGACATCGCTACTGGCAACGACTTGATCGTTTACGGCAACATCTCGATGCCCGGCACCGGGTCGAAGATTCGACTCCAGTCCGACACCTTCGCCTATGTCGAAGGCGAGGTGAAGGCGAGCAACAGCGTTGAGGTGTACGGCGGCGTGAAGATGGACGGCACGTCGCTAGGCGGCGCCGACTCGCGTGGCACCAGTGTTTACTTTGGCAAGACGGGCCGAACCAACACCACGCAAGCGGGCGGTCGCGTGCTGGTCCGCGGCGCCAAGGATGTCGAAATTCATGGCGCGATCGTGCCTGGCGGCTCGATTGGCGAGCAGGGCGTGACCTGGGCTGGCGACGGATCGTCGATCCACGTCGTCGCGGGCGAGCAACTAATTGTTGATAGTGCGCTCCAGGCGGCTGGCGATGTGACCGTCGAGGTCGGCACTCCGGGACCAGACGACAACGGGCGGCCGCTGATCATCACGACGGCTGGCGGTTTGAATTCGGCCGGCTTGGGCGCGGGCGGCGCGGGCGGTGTGATCCGCGTCGTGTCGGCGGGCGATTTGGAACTCGGTGGCAACGTCACGGCGGGCGCCACGATTCGTCAGACATTCGATGCCAATGGCGATTTGGCAAGCGAGACCTACCTGTGGTCGAACCGGCCATCGCGACTGGAAGTCGTGGCCGCTGGCCGCGTTCTCATCGGTACGGACACCGTCGACAAGCAAGGGCGGCCGGTGAAGGCGGGTGCCTACTTGCGAGCTAGCCAAGCGATCTTGATCGACGGCGGCACACACGCTTCGGCGCAGGGCGTGCTGATTTACCCCTCGTCGGAAATCAACACCTTCAATCCAGCGAGCACGATCACCATCGTGTCCGATCAGGATGCGGCGGTGCTCGGCTTGGTCGTGGCCGGCGGTGATGTGCTGAAGCAATTTGACGCCGATGGCGAGTATCGGGGCCGGTCGATTGTCCGCAACGCGGGCGACTCGACCATCCGCATCGAGGCGGGCAACCAGGCCCAGATCGCCCAGGACATGTGGGCCGGCAAGGGAATCACTGTGATCGGCGGCATCGATCCAGTGGACGCGAACGACGCGTTGTCGGGCCGATCGGTTGTCATCCAAGGCTCGTCGCAGTTGCGAGCCGACCGTGCCGCGGGCGCGATTGAGCTACGCGGTCCCAGCGGCGTCGAGGTGATGGCCGCCGCTTATAACCACGAACTGCTTGCCGCCAACTGGTTGAATTCGGCCAAGGGCGTTCTGGCGAATAATGTCACGCTGCGGATCACCGTCGACCGCGGCACCTGGACCTACCGTGGGGATGTGACCGTCACCGCCGCCTCGACCGCGAACAACACGAACATCGTCGAGTTGATCGACGACATTAGGGCGGCGATTCTCGCGACGGACTTCAAGGTTGCGACTTCGACTGATCCCGCACGGACCGTCGGTTCCACGTACCGTCTCAATCCAGCGGCCATGGAATTCACGGCCAGTTCGCGCGGTGGCCGAGTGCTGTTGGGCAGCGATTATTCGTTTGCGCTTGCGGGTGAGCCGTCTCCGCCCGCTCCGCCGCCGAGTTCTTCTTCGACGGTGGCATCCGACCCGCCAGCGCCGACCGAAGGTTCGCGGAACCTCGCGGAATTGGGCTTCGTTGTGGCGAACGACGCAACGGCCACTTCCGCCGAGCGGTTGGGGATTCTGGCGGATGGAACTGGCGCGACCGTGGCGATCGGCGCCGCGACCGCTCCCAAGGCGAGCGTCCGCATCGGCGGCCGCGTTGTGGCATCGGGCACCATCACGGTCAACACCGACCGCGATTCGAGCATCGCGACGGGCGCCGCCGACTTCCAACTGCCGATTAGCGGCGGCTTGAAGTCAACGTCGGGCG
>JBJTOW010000240.1:0-3508 GCA_046074805.1 Planctomycetota bacterium
GAAGAATTCCAACGAAAGCCGCTGCAGGTGGCCGTAAGTGTGGTTCCGCAGGTCAGCACTGATCAACTCGCTGGCGCGGCACAACGCGTCGTTGCGGGCCCAGCTCAGCAGCCAAGCGGCGACGGCGGCCCCGCCGAGCCAGCTGAGATACCAAGCGGCGAGACCGGGTGGCACCGGTTTGCCGGCGTCAAGCGGTTCCAGGACTTGGTCGTAAAACGGACCGATGATGTACGGAGGGACCAACCCCGCCGCCGTGCTTAAGATCATCAACGCCGTGCCCCAGAGGATCAATCCGAGTCGTGGCCGAGCGAACCGTGCCAAGCGATACAACGCTTGCCGGGGGGGCGGCTGCAATTGTGGCGCGCACGCGGCGCAGACCCCATCGTCGTTGGTCATGCCTCCGCATCGCGGACAGACGGTTGTGGCGTCGGAGACCCTGCCATCGGTCGCGTCCGCAGATGGCTCGGACAGAGCCAAAACATTTGAATTGGTTTCCGCCGATCGCGTCGCGTCGGTGGGCTGCGCAGTCGGAGAAGTTGTCAGGTTTGTGGCGACATGGCGTTCGAATTGAAGCGTGAAACGGTGGACGGCGGCGGCGCAGGCGTTGGTGTAACGCCATTCGGCAAGCCGTCGATCCGGTCCGAGTAGCTCCAGGGCGCCGGTGCCGCCCGTTTCGACGTAGTGGAGGCCAAGTTCGTCGGTCAACGGCCAGCTATGCCAATCCCAATCTTCTCCGCCATGGTCATTGTCGTTGTCACTGCTGCGACTGGCACTGCCGCTGCGACTTCTGCTGTTACTGCCACCAATACGGCCGCGCTCGCCGCCGGTATGGGGCGCTCGGCGGGCCGAGAGGAGCCGATACGGTGTCAGCCAGACCCACTCGGAACGGAATTGGGAATGTCCATCCAGGTCGAATTCGAATTCCGCGAGGATCGGTTCCCGAGCCTGAAGGTGGGGGGCAACGAGCCGCGTTTTCGGCTGGAAGTTGTTGGACGACATCGAGTTTGCGATGAGGGGCGAGGGCGGATTCGGTACCCAATTACGGCCAACAAACAGCCGTGGAACGACCACGGGACCGGCGAGACTCTTCACCGACGGGGGCAGTATACGTTGGGACACGACGTTGCGCGGGGCGGTGAATTCGCAAGAATCCGAATATTCGACGCCGTTGCGACTGGCTTTTGGATTTCCCTTGACGGATAATCTTCCGCGTTACCTCCGAGTCGTCTATGGCGAGGCTTAAGCGGTTTGCGAGGCCGCTGCGTCGATTACCACCCCATTATCACGCCCCACCCGAGTGATCGTTTCGCCCATCCGCCCTGCCAGCGGACCGGCAATCGCTGCGGACTGGCGGCGGTTGGGTTAGGGGCGGTGCTCGCCGTTTCGCGTTTTTTGGCCATCCGCGATTTCGGGAGTTTCGCTACCATTCCGCCCGCACCGACCCACCCAGACTCCGAGATCCGTCGTGTTCGGCCCGAGCGCCGTCGCCGAACGGGATTGTTTACGCCCCACAAGGCTCTATGGAAATCCGAAAAGTTCTCACCCTACGTGGTCCCAATCGGTGGACCTTGAAGACCGCGTTTGAAGTTTGGATCGATGAGCGGGACGTGGAGGAGGCCGCCCTTCAGCCCGCTCGATGGCGGCCCCGATTAACGGCGATCGAAGCGTTGTTGCGGGAGTCCACGCTTACGGCCGAATCTGCGTCCAATCTTGAGCTCGCATCCGAGTCCGCCGGCAGCGGTGATATAGCTGTCGAGGACGCGAACAACGCTTCTGCCGTGCCGCTCGCCGTGATCATCGCCCAGATGGCCTTGGCGGCGCAGCGGGCGTTGGGAATGCGAGTCGCGTTTCAGCATTGGACCGACACTCACGAGCTCCGCGTGTCGTTGGCCGTCGTGGAGTTCGAGGACGAACGGGTGGGGCGGGCTTGTTTGGAATTCGCCGAGCATTTCGCCCGGGCCGTGATTCGCGATGAAGCGTGGGATGCGGCATCCGCGTGGGATCACGTGCGTCAAAACGCGGTCACTTGGCGACTGCCGGCGTCGACTGCGGCGTTGCTGGAAGCGTCTGCGGCGCGGCAAATTCCGGTGATGAAGACGCCCGATCCCGATGTCTGGCAACTCGGATGGGGCGCCCGCCAACGACGCGTCTTCCAATCGCTAACCGACCGCACGAGCGGCGTCGCCGAGCGTCTGATGCGCGATCCGAATGTGGTTTGGCGAATGCTGCAAGCGGCTGGAGTGCCGATGTTCGATCCGGACGAAACGGTTCCGACGGCGGATCATTATGTTTTGGTCGCCAATCAACGCTGCGTGAGCGCTGTGAAACGCGTTGTGGTCAACGAGCCATCCGTCGACTTGGCTGCGGCTGCGGCTGCGTCGGAAACATGCGACGTGCCGACGCAAGCTGTGCCGACGCAAGACTCCGATTCGGCTGACGCGAAGTCTGGTGATCCCGGATCGTCGGTTTCCGGTCTCGGCGCCGCCAGCTTGTCGAGCGTCGGCGGAGCCAACGACGCCGCCAGCCCGGGCAGTGTCAACGCATTGAATATTGCGGCGGCGGGGAATCACGATTTGCCGGTGCCAGCGGCGACGCGTTGGGTGGATGTGACGGCGACCATTCATCCTGAACTCGCCGCGCAGTTGGTCGAAGGCGCTTTGATGCTTGGCTTGGATGTCGTCGAGTTCGCGTTGGCGGCGTTGGACCTAGCGGCTCCGCTGGAGGGTGTTCAGCGCGGCGTCACGCAAGTTTTCGCGGTGCCCGAATTGGAACATCACTGCGGCTTGTCGGCGGAATCGGCGGCACGAGCGGGCGGCGCGATCATCGACGGGCTCTTTCCGCCGGGACAAAACGGCCGCATTCCGCTGATCGCGGTGACGGGGGTGAACGGCAAGACCACAACGACGCGACTGTGCGCCCATATCGTCGGCACCTGGGGCAAACGCGTTGCCTACACTTGCACGGACGGCATCTTTCTCGCGGGGCGACGAGTTGACGTCGAGGATTGCAGTGGACCTCGGAGCGCTCGCAACGTGCTGATGAATCCCACTCTTGAAGCGGCTGTGCTAGAAACGGCGCGAGGCGGTATTCTCCGCGAAGGACTGGCGTTTGATCGGTGCGATGTCGCGGTGGTCACGAATATTGGCGAAGGCGACCATCTGGGGCTGGGGGGCGTCGAGACACGGGAAGAGTTGGCTCGTGTGAAACGCACGATCGTCGACGCGGTCGGCCCCGAAGGCACGGCGGTGCTCAAAGCCGACGATCCGCTGACAGCCGAGATGGCCCACCATTGCCGCGGTTCAGTCGTTTATTTCGCGCGCGATCCGGAGCATCCGGTGATGGCCGCTCATCGAGCGAAGGGTGGCCGCGTTGTCTTCGCTCGTGACAATTTTGTCGTCGTGGCCGATGCGCAACTGGAAATTCCGCTGTTGTCGTTCGACCGTATTCCGCTCACTCACAACGGCCGCATTTTGTTCCAAGTGGAAAACGTGCTCGCGGCGACCGCCGC
>JBJTOW010000241.1:0-3246 GCA_046074805.1 Planctomycetota bacterium
AAGGACGCCGCGGGCAATCGGGTTGTGGCCACCAAACGCGTCTACGTGAATCCTTCCAGCCGTCCACGAGCCAATTCGCCAGCCCCCTGGGCAACAGGCGGGCCGTGGGGCAACCCAGCAGCAGCCACCGCCAACACTCCCGGGCCACAGAACTCGGCCGGTCCGGGGCAGTTCGCGGCGGCCACCTACCCGTCCGCCAATTCAAATGTTGCCGCGCCGAATACCATTGGTCCGAATTCAGCCAGTCCAAATACTGGCGCTGCAGGTCCCACCACAGTCGCGTCACCCATTTCGCCCGGGAACGCCAGTTCGTTTTCGGGATCTTCGCCGCAGCAGCCAAGTCCGTCGTCGCCGAACCCGATTGTCGGTGCGCCAACAGGGGCCACGCCGATCGCCATGCCGCTGGGCGGCGATTTGCCTGGCGGCGAGCGGCCTCGCATGACAAATTCGAAGCGATTCGCGTTGGAGTATGACATCGAGTCGGCGGGACCGGGTGGAGTTTCGGAAGTGGAACTCTGGATGACCCGCGATCGCGGCGCGTCCTGGTCCAAATACGGCAGTGACACGGACAAGCAGAGCCCCTTCGATGTCACGGTCACGGACGAAGCGATTTACGGATTTCGCATCGTGATCGTCAGCAAAAGCGGTCTCGCCAGCTCGGCGCCACGTCCCGGCGACCTAGCCGATTTGTGGATTGGCGTCGACACCACTTCACCACGTGTCCAGTTGTCGAGCATCAGTTTTGGCGAGGGCGCGGAAGCCGGAAAACTGGATATTCGCTGGGAGGCCGACGACTCTCGACTCGGGGCCCGGCCTGTGACCCTGATGTATGCCGAAAACGCTTCCGGTCCCTGGAATACGGTGGCTGCGGGACTTCCCAATTCTGGCCAGTACTATTGGCCGATGGCCGGCATCGTGCCCAAACGGGCTCTGCTTCGAATTGAAGTCCGCGATGAAGCGGGAAACCTCGGCAGTTATCAACTCAACGAGCCCATCAACCTGCAAGGACTGAACCCCGCCGGACGCATCCGCGGCTTCGCGCCGTCCGCCAGCCCAACATCCAGCAGCCCATCATCCAGCGATCCGACTTATCCCAGCCCAACCTCTGCTGGCGACTTGCCAAGTTCACCATACGGATCGCCATCAAGCGGAACGTCGGGGTCATCGGGCTCGCCCTCCGGCGCGCCAGCGGGCGGCTCATCAAGCGGCTCATCGGGCGACTTCTCGTTCGGCTCGGGGACGAACTCCGGGGCCGCGCGAATTCCTTTGTTTGGAACCCGCCGCCGCTAGCGGATTTCGTTACAGTGTGGCAATGCCGCCTGGGAACTGGTTCTCGGCGGTGTTTTCCCAGCTGTCCACGTGCCGTGCACCGGAGGACCGATGTCTGGTTCGATGACCGGCGCCCTACATGCGCTCGACTTTCTCGAATCGCCGCCCACCGGCAAGCGGCCGCCCATTTGCGTGCTGCATGGCGGTGATCGTTTTCTCAAGTCGCTCGTCATCCAACATCTCACCAAATTGCTTGCGGGCGGTGACGACGAGGAGTCTCTGTCGTCGGTCACTCGGTTCGATGGCGAGTCGGCCGAATACCGCGATGTGGTCGATGAGTTATCCACGGTTTCCATGTTTGGAGGCGGCGGGCCGCGGATCGCCTTTGTGGATGACGCCGACGAGTTCGTCGAAAAATATCGGACGCAATTGGAGACTTATTTCACGAAACCGCGTTCCAGCGGCGTGTTGGTTCTGGTCGTTGATACTTGGGCCGCCAACACGCGGGTCTACAAAATCTCCCAGCCGATCGCGCTGACGATCGATTGCCGCGTGCCCGAGATCGCCAGTTCACGGTCGAAGTCCAAGCCGGTCGACGAACCGCGTATCAAGCGATGGATGGAAGCTTGGGGGCGGTCGCGGCACAATATTCAACTTACGGCCAAAGCGCAGCAGCGATTGATGGAATTGATTGGTCCCGAATTCGGGATGCTCGACCAGGAATTGGCGAAGCTGGCATTGTTCGTGTCCGCAGGCGGCAAAGTGGACGATGTCCTTGTGAAGGAAGTGGTTGGTGGATGGCGAACGAAGACCGCCTGGGACTTGAACGACGCCATCGCTGATGGCGACGTGGTACTGGCCCTCGGACAGTTCGATCAACTGTTGCAGGCGGGCCAGGATCCGCAGGCGTTGTACGGGTCGATTTCCTGGTCCTTGAGGCGGTACGCAGCCGCCGCCCGGCTGTACCGCGAGGCCGAGCGGCGCGGCCAGCGGCCGGACTTGCGCTCCTGTCTGCAGCAAGCCGGTTTTTGGGGCGACAGTGTCGAGCGCGCGGAAGGCCAAGTCATCCAGATCGGGAGGCAACGCGCGTTGAAACTCTACCGTTGGCTGCTCGAGCTGGACTTGGGATTGAAAAGCAGCCACTCGTCCGAACACGCCGCCCGGTTTCTGCTCGAATTGCTTTTCATTCGTCTTTCGAAGCCGCTAGGACCGCAGACACGGACGAACGCGGTGGCCGCCAAGCGTTCCTAGCCGATCGACGCACGCACGGAGCCACGATGATTTACGACGCTATCGTGTTGGGAACCGGTGGAGTCGGCAGCGCCGCGCTCTATCATTTGGCGAAACGAGGCGCGCGGGTCTTGGGGCTCGACCGCTTTCCGGGAGGCCACGACCGCGGCAGTTCGCACGGCGACACCCGAATCATCCGCTTAGCCTACTACGAGCATCCCGATTACGTGCCGTTGCTCCGCCGCGCCTATGAACTTTGGGCGGAACTTGAGAGGACAGTCGACGAGCGGCTTTACCATCAAGTCGGACTGCTCGAAGCCGGCCCACTCGACGGTGAACTTGTGCCCGGCGTGTTGCGATGCGCTCGCGAACATCGACTGGATCTCGAGTCGCTTGACGCCGCCGAATTAACGCGTCGCTTCCCGGGATTTCGACTTCCGGAAGGTTGCCAAGCGGTTTTTGAACGGCAAGCCGGTTTTCTGCGAGTCGAACGTTGCGTGCTGGCGCATCTGCGAGCGGCTCAGGCCCACGGCGCTGAGCATCGGACGGGCGTTGATGTCAGCGGATGGCGGTATACGGCGTCACCGATAGGTTCGCCGACCGGTTCATCGGCTGACGCGGCGGTCGGTGGATTAGCGGCGAACGCAGACGCCGGGAGAATGGCGGAGGCCAGCACCGATTCGGGTGTGATCACCGTTCAGACATCGCTCGGAGCGATCGCCACCCGTCGGCTCGTGATCACCCCAG
>JBJTOW010000242.1:0-2645 GCA_046074805.1 Planctomycetota bacterium
CCCACTGCCCACTGCCCGCTTGTTCGTGGTCGGGCCGCGGTTGGATTGTGCCGAACCGCGGCCCGGGCTTGCGGATTCCCGGGTTCAATCGGGGTTAGACCTTGCCCTTTGCGGGCACCACGAACGGGGCGCGGTATTCGCGCGTCAGGTGTTCGTTGGCTGTCGCGTTGTCCGGGAACGTCTCGGACACCGGATCGAAGGGGAGCACCGCGCCGACGCGGATTTTCGACTTCGAGAGGTCGACCTTGTTGTCTTCCAGATGGGCGAGCGTCCGTTCGAGCGTCTCGGAATTGTTGTCGCTCGATTTGTAGCCCGCGATCTTGCCCTTGGCGTCGCTCACCGCCAACTCTTCGCCCAGCCGGTACGAGATATTGCCCAGATGGCACAGGGCGCTCGACAGATGCCCTTCCTGGATGTCGGCCGCCAAGTCGCTCGATTTGCGGCTGCGGACGGCCTTGAGGAAGTTTGCGAAATGGTCGCCGTCGCCCTTGAATTCGGCCACCTTCTTGCCGTCCTTGTCGAACGCCGTGGCCGAGCTGTAGCTGGGGATCGCGACGTAGCCGTCGGTGCCTTCGAAAATCACGCCGACGCCGGCACCCCGGTACGGCTTCGTTTCGAGGCCCCGCACTTCAAAGACGAGCGTCTTGGGACCGTAATCGAGCACCACGACTTGCGTGTTGGCCGTCTCGCCCGCGTCTTCGTATCCGAGCCGCGCGCCGTAGCTCATCACGCCCTTGCACAGCGTGTCGATGCCCAGGCCCCAGCGAGCGATATCCATCTGGTGGATGCCTTGGTTGCCCAAATCGCCGTTGCCATAAGCCCACTGCCAGTGCCAGTCGTAGTGGAACTGCTTCCGGGTCACCTTGGCCATCGGCGCCGGGCCTAGCCACAGGTCATAGTTGACGGACTCGGGAGCGGCGTACTCGCCCTTCGGGCCGATCGAGCCACGGCGCTTGTAGCAGAGTCCGCGAGCCACCTTCAGTTCGCCGATCTTGCCCGCCCGCACGTAGGCGACGGCGTCAGCCAGGCCCGGATTGGAACGGGACTGCGTGCCGGTCTGACAAATCCGGTCGTACTTCCGCGCCGCCTCGACGATCCGCGCGCCTTCGCTGACGTTGTGGCTGACAGGCTTTTCAACATACACATCCTTGCCCGCCTGAATCGACCAGATGGCGCCCAACGCGTGCCAGTGGTTCGGCGTCGCGATACTTACGATGTCCACTCGCTTATCTTCGAGCACCTTGCGCAGGTCGGCTTCCCAGGTCGGCTTGCGACCACCCTGACGCTTGCCCACTTCTTCGGCCCGCTGATTGCCGATCGTGCTGTCGACATCGCAGATATAGAGAATTTCCGTGTCCTTGCGGCCCGCAAACGCGCCGATGTGGCTGCCACCCCGGCCCTTCACGCCGACGACCGCGACGCCCAGCTTTTCGTTGGGGCTGGTGCTCTGCTTTTCCGCCGCCCACGCCGCCGGCCCAGTCGCGGCCGAAAGGGAACTCGCGGCGACCGCCGAAGCCGTCGCCCACATGGATTGTTCGAGGAATTCACGACGCGAACGATGCGACATGGCAGTCTCCTGGCGGCAAGCGACGGGCCCTTACGAGCCCGCCGAGGGAATGATGAAAACAGCGACGCGTCCAAGCATAACGCTTCGCCGATCCCGCTGCAAAGCGCGAGTTTCCTGGAGCTTCCAGCCAATTCCTAGGGGAAGACGCTCGGTAAATCGAGCTTTCAAGTTCCCGGCGAGGCCCATAATACGACGGAATGGGAAGTCCGTCGTCCGGGAGAAAAGTGCAACTTCCGAGAGCGCCAGCGGCGGACTTTCGTCGGCTTTCGTCGGCTTTCCTCGGCTTCGCTTCACATCGCGTTGGGAGACGGGGCGGCGGTCTCCTTGGAGGCTGCCGATCCGGTTCTCCGACGGCCGCGTCCGAAACCCTCGAACAGCCACCAGCGCGGCTTCCACTCGGCGTGACGCAAACCGAACTGCCGCATTCCGACCTCGCGGATCTTTTCCGCAATCTCTGTGGGCGAATCGCTGAGAATGAATCGATCGACGTCGGCGGCGTCGATGGTACCTTCCCGCAACATGCGTTCGCGGAGATAGTCGAGCAGCGGCGTCCAAAACTCGACGCCCGCCAGCACAATCGGGAATTGACGGATCTTGCCTGTTTGCACGAGCGTCGCGACTTCGAAAAGTTCGTCCAGCGTGCCGAAGCCGCCCGGGCAGGCGACGAAGGCGTACGAATACTTCGCCAGCATCAGCTTCCGCACAAAGAAGTAGTCAAATTCGACGAACATGTCCAAATACGGATTGGGCCGCTGTTCCATGGGCAGCACGATATTGCAGCCCACACTGCGGCCCTTCGCCTCACGCGCACCTCGATTGGCCGCTTCCATCACACCGGGACCGCCGCCCGTCATCACCGTGAAGCCGGTCCGCGCGAGCTCGGCGCCGATCCGCCGGCTAAGTTCGTAATACGGGTGGGATTCGGGGAATCGCGCCGAGCCGAACACGGTCACGCATGGTCCAACGAAATGGAGCTTCCGGAATCCGCGAATCAGATCTTCGAAGATTCGAAACGCCCGTCGAAGCTCCGCGAAACGCGATTGCGGACCTTCCAGAAACCGGATTTCCTCGCCTTTGC
>JBJTOW010000243.1:0-14250 GCA_046074805.1 Planctomycetota bacterium
TATCGCCAGCTACCGATCGTTCAGAGCAGGTCGGCGATCGGCGAGCCGTAGTACAAGGCGTGTGGGCGGTTCGTGTCATCGTGCCAGGCTGCGGTCGCGGGGATGCCCAACGCGTGGTAAATCGTGGCGGCCATGTTCTCGGGCCGTTGGGGATTGGCGGACGGATAAGCTCCGAGCCGGTCCGAGGCGCCGACCGCTTGACCACCGCGAACGCCACCGCCCGCGAAGAACACGCTTTGTACGGCTCCCCAATGATCGCGGCCCGCCTTTTCATAGGCGTCGGGCAGCAACGATAGTTTCGGGGTCCGGCCGAACTCGCTGGCCATCACCACAAGCGTTGTGTCGAACAGCCCTTCCACCCTCAAATCGTCCATGAAAGCTCCCAGGGCGCGGTCGGTCGGCGGCAGTAATCTGTCCCGCAGACGATGGAAGATTTCGCCATGGGTGTCCCAAGTTTCATTGTTTCCCAAGTTGACCTGCACGAGATTCACGCCGAGCTTTACCAGCCGGAACGCCATCAACAGCGACCATCCGAACGAGTTCTTCCCGTAGCGTGATTGGGTCGCTTCGTCGGCCCGCGTCACATCCAACGCGTGGCGGATGCCCGGGGCGGTGAGGAGCGAAATGGCCGATTGACGATGCTCGTCGTACCGCTGAACGTCTGCCGAACGTTCCAGTTCGCGGCGTTGATCGTCGAGCGACTGGAGTAGGTTGGTCCGGGCGCGAAGGCGATCAAATGACATTCCAGGCCCGAGCGTGATGCTTGGGGCCTGGTAAACCCGGTCATCCGGTTTTTGAGGCGGCTTTTTCGATTGGTTCGGAAAGGTGTACTCGGGATAGGCTCACCGCCAAAACGGATCGCCATAGGGCGCCGCTTCCACATAAAACGGATCGCGTTTCGCCCCCATCTGGCCGCCAAAGGCCCCGGGAATCACGCCGCCCGACCAATGCACAAGCCGCTCGGGCAGCACGATCGCGGGCGGCAAGTTGTGATTGCGGGCGGGCAGGGCGTCGCCCACCAGTGAAGCGATCGACGGCCAGTCGCTCGGCCGCGGCTGGCGGTCGCCCCGGAACCCGGGCGACGGCACGCTGCGGCCCGTGAGCATGTAGTAATGCCCGGCTGTGTGATCGTTGGTCGGGTGCGTCAACGATCGCACAACGGACCATTCGGCGCTACGTCGCGCCAATCCGGGAAGGTGCTCGCAGATTCGCAACCCGGGTGTCTGCGTGGCGATCGGTTGGAACTCGCCCCGCACATCCGCCGGCGCGTCCGGTTTGGGGTCGAAACTCTCATGCTGTGAGAGGCCCCCGGACAAGAAAATATAAACGCAAGCTTTCGCCGAGCCGGCTCGGATTCCGGCGGCCGGCTCGAAGGCTCGAAGCGCGGCGACATGGTTCATGCCCAGTCCGAGCATGCCGATGGCTCCCGCTTGCACGGCGGCGCGTCGGGAAAGACGGGGATGGTTCCACGCCTGCGGAGTGATGGCGTTCATCGATACACCTGCTTGCCGAACTGTTGGGCGAGTCGCGTGTTTTAGGACAGCAGTTCCCGAATCGGCAGGCCGCGCTCGAGAAGCGGCATTGGCCGATTCAAGCGATCGTGGAACACCACGGACTGGGCGTCGATGCCGAGATGGTGATAAACGGTGGCGGCGACATCTTGCGGGTCGTACGGCCGATCAACAACCCGTTCGCCGCGCGTGTCGGACGCGCCGATCGCCTGCCCCATCCGCATGCCACCGCCGCCGAAGAGCACGCTAAAGGCGGCACCCCAGTGGTCCCGGCCCGCGTTCGCGTTCATCCGCGGTGTCCGGCCGAATTCCCCCATCGCCACGATGAGCGTCCGTTCATAGAGTCCGCGATCGATCAGGTCGCAGATGAGGGCCCCGATGGCGATATCCAGGGGCGGAATGAGTGTCCGGGCACCCTCTTCCGTCTTGAATTGGCCCGGTGAACCGTGATGGTCCCACGGCACGCAGTTGACGGTGACAAACGTCACGCCCCGCTCAACCAGCCGCCGCGCCAAGAGGGCGCTCTGGCCAAACGTGTGCCGTCCGAACAGGTCGCGCGTCCGGTCGGACTCGGCCGTGATATCAAACGCTTCGCGGACCCGCGAACTGGTCAGCAGGTCGAAGGCGGCTTGGCTGTGGGCGTCCAGATCCGGAGCGACATTGTCGAAGCGGGCTCGAACTTGATCGAACCGAGCGGCGAGTTGCCGGCGTTCGGCGAGTCGTTCGAGCGAGAGATCAGCGGGCCGAACGAGATTCTTCACGCCGAACGCGGCGTCATTCGGGTCCGAGTTGACGATAAACGGATTCCAACCGCCGCCCAGATAGGCTGAGTAATGAAATAGGTTGTCGGTGCCGCCCCGCAGATGCGGCACGGCGACGTAGGGCGGCATGGCCGAATGATTGGCTCCCCGAACCCGCGCGACGGCGGATCCCATCGCGGGACGTCGCTGGACCTGGTTGTCCGGCGCGTTGAAGGCGGGGCCTTCGAAACCGGTCAACATCCAATGGTTGCCCTTGGTATGGTCGCCCGACCCATGGTTAACGCCGCGGACCACGGCCAAGTGTTCCGCCAACCGCGCTTGCTCCGGCATCAGTTCGCCGAACTGAACGCCGTTGATCGTCGTTTCGATCGCCCCGAACGGCCCGCGGTACTCGGCGGGCGCCTGCGGTTTCGGATCCCAGGTCTCCATGTGCCCAGGTCCACCGCTGAGCCAGAACAGGATAACGCTGTTTTGACGCGCGTCTTGGCGGACCGCTCCGGCCGCTGCCATCCGCAGTTGATCGGCGAGCGCCAAACCGCCCACCCCCAGCAATCCTGCCTGAAGAAAACTCCGCCGACCAGCCACCGACCGGTCGCCCCGCACGCTCCAAAACATGTCGCTCATCGTTCCGGCTCCCGACATTCAGTTTTCCGAGCGTATGGCGTCACAGATCGGCTGAAACAGAACGGCCGGCGCACCTCGGCGGCCAACCCATCCCGAGCCACGCATCCATGCTTCTGAATCCAAAGATGAGCATACTCCATCGGACGCAGGCGAGCCAAGATGTTCCCTGAGATCGTTCCGTGTCCGAGCGGAGGGCCGGGGAGACCGTCCCGCCAAGGCACAAAAATCTTTTGGGATCGGTCAGCACTCGCCCATGTCCTTTGCGCCTTTGCGAGATATTTTTCGGCCCCCACGTCCAGTTCGCATTCAAAAGGAGCTCTCGCAAAGGCGCAAATGCGCAAAGAGGAAAGCAGGAAAATAGGAGAGAGAGAATGCGCGGTCGCGACCCGTTTCGCTTGTTGCATTTCCCTTTGCGACTTTGCGCCTTTGCGAGATATTTTTCGGCCCTTACGTCAATTTCGCATTCAAAAGGAGCTCTCGCAAAGGCGCAAAGACGCAAAGACAATGTGCAAGTGCGAATATGCGACTTCGCGAAAGTTGTAACCGCCTCGATGGCGGATCACGCCTCCAGCCTCCAGCCTCCCGCCTCAAAAACGGACTCGGCGCCCTTGCGTTCAGCCTGGACCGTTGCAGTCGCTCCTCGCTTCGGAGGCGATGGCGGCGAGCTCGGCGAGCATCATCCGCGTGGCGCCCCAGATCCGCAGGCCGGCGAACTCGAGTGCCGGGGCGGCGAATTCCACCCCCTGGCGGCGGATAACGTGGAGCCGTCGCAGGTTTGGGTCGGCAAGGCTGGCGAGCGGCAGTTCCAACAGTCGGTCGACTTCACAAGCGGCCGGCCGGAAGCGGGGCCGGGCGTCGGTGAACGCCACGCACGCGGTCACTCGGTAATTGCTGGCGAACACGAATAGCGGCGTCAGCCGCCCCGCAAAACGGACCGACGTTGGCGGGATGCCCAGTTCTTCGAACGCTTCGCGCGCGGCGCACTCCTCCAGCGACTCACCCGCCTCGACCGCTCCACCAGGAAAGGCGACTTGTCCGCCATGGGCGGCCATCGACAGCGGCCGAAGAAGCAGCGGCAGGCGCCAGTCATCGTCACCGGGAAAGAGCAACGCCATGACGGCCGCATGGCGAACATCGGGCGGCGGCGGACCTTGGTGTCGCCCAAATCCCAATTCCTGGATGAACGGTCGATGGGCGATTGTCCCAGGCAAGGAACGTGTCAAACGGTCCCGCAATCGTGTTTCCAACTCGGTCCACGGCACGAAAGGCAGTCTCCACGGGAGTCACGGACCTGCGACCCGGTACACCCGAAACGCCGCCGGTGAGTCGCTAGGCGGGTAGACCGCCGGCAATGCCAGTTTCCGCCGCCCCAGAAACTCGTCGACCAAAACATACTCGGCGCCGTACCGCCGCGCCAATTCGATCAGTCGTCGCTCGCCCAGGCCGGTCAATCCCACCGCACCCGTCTCCGGCGGAAACAAGGCCTCGCGCCGTTCCTGCCACTCCACGACCGCCAACGCTTCCTGCGGCACATCTTTGCCGTTGACCACCTCGGCCCGCTCCGCGAACCATTTAAACGTCTGCTGATGACGCGGCGTGATCCAGAGCGAATCGCTCGGCGTGTTTTCGCGAATCCATCCGCACGCCGCGCGCCATTGACGAGCGATAGCGGGTCGGTCGCGGCCGTCGATCAACTGTTCGCGTTCCAGCCAATTCCATTGAGGATCGCCGTGGTGATTCGCGAAAAAACCGTGTTCGAAACCACTTCTCGCGACGCCAACAACCGTGACCACCAGAGCGGCGGCGAGCAGACTGCGGGCCAGCCTCGGCCGTGTGGTCCAAAATCCCACGATGACGCCGACCCACGCTAGGGCCGCGCCGGCTGGCACCACTGCGTCCGCCAGCCGAAACCAATAGTAACGCAACAGTTTCGCCGACAGTTCCCATTGGCCAAGCAGCAGTTGGTCAATCAGTGCGCCGGCTATGGCGATCGCCAAAGCGCCGCCCACGAACCCGCGGAGCGGCCGCTGGCCCAAGTGGCCGGCCCGTAAATCGCAGGGCGTGGCGGTTGCCGCCACCAGCCATACGCCGATCACGCCCACAAAGGCGGCGATGGCGAACGGGTCAAACCGATGGAAAACCAAATGGTGGGAGAGTCGGCCATAAACGTAAATCCAAGCGGCGTCTGTAGCCACCGACGGATCGGTGCCGGCAGTCAGCAGAAGCGCCGGAACCAATCCGGGGAGCGAAAGGAAACCGGCCGCTACAAAACCCGGCCATAAAGCTCGAACGGATGGTCGAAAGGGGCCGCATCCCACCCACGCCGCCGCCGCCGCCACTACGGCCCATCCGCCCACCAGCACATGGAAACACGTCGCCAGACCAAGCCACGCCAGACCGCGATTCCAACGCTCGGAAATCATGCACGAAAGTCCGCAGAAAACAGCTGCGTACGCCCAGCATTTCGCCTCGACTCCGCCCACGACCCATTCGCCGGCCATCGAGCCGTGGTCGAGCAATGCGAGCCACAGTCCGGCGGAAAGGAACGCGGTCCCCGTCCGCGGAAACAACTCGCTGCTCAAACGCAGCCAGCCGGTCGCCAGCGCCGCCCATGTCGCCAATCGCCCCATCCACGCGACGGTCGGTAGCGACACAAGGCAAGCCAGCCAACCGATGGTCGCCGCGAAAACTTGATGCGCATCGCGCGAGCGGAGAAATAGATCGCGTCCGCACCACGCCGGATCCCAAAAGTGTCGCGCCTTCGCCAGATAATGCGCTTCATTCACCGCCGGCACGTCCTGGCCAGCAAAGAGGGCAAACAAGAGCGTCACTGCCAGCCCTTCCAGCCACCACGCCCCAAGACGGGGCGAGTCGCCGCGTTCATCCATGATTTGTCGCTTTCGAGATCGCGGTGGATTTTTGGGGAAGGGGAGTTTGGGGGCAGTTGTCGGTTGTCGGTTGTCGGTTGCCAGTTGTCGGTTGCCGGTTGTCGGTGTTTAGGTGTTTAGGTGTTTTTCGTCTGGATGAAAATCATAACGGGAATCCCAAGTTTTTAAGCGGCACGGTTCTTCCTTACGACGGATTTCCTCGTCCGTCGCGGCGGCTTGACGTGCTATAGGGCAACAAACGAAAGCGGCGCCTCAGGGCGCCGCAGTCCAAAAACCGCAGCGTCGCCCGCGCGTATCCGCTGGATGGGAGGCTTCATTCGGGTTGCGACGCTATTTCTTCGATGTTCGTTGCCGGCAATTGGCAACTGACAACTTCCCTCTCGCCGCATCTCAATCATCGCTTGGAAAGCCGCTGGGCGGGCATTCTTGGCCGTGGGCGCCGACCGCGTCGACTCGCACGAACCGTTCGGTCAAATTCTGCTCGTAGCCGTTCACCAGGGTCAAGGATGGGTGGTCGAACGGGGCGCGTTCGTGACGGACGTTATTGTCGGTCAAGCACAGTAGAAAAAAGACAAGTGCTCGTTGGTCCTCGTTGGACATGTCGAGCGGCCGCATGGCGGGGTGTTTGTCGGGGTTTCGTTCCAGGTCTGCGGGAACATCGCCGCCGTTATCGTAAAACTCGACGACGTCCGAAAGCGAAAGTAGCCGGCCGTTGTGCATGTACGGCGCGGTCAGTTCCACGTTGCGAAGCGACGGGGTGCGGAACGAACCCCAGAACATCAGTTCGTTGTCGTGCAGGAACGGTTTGCGATGTCCGGTCGGCTCCTCGTTTTGGGCCAGGAAACGTGCCCGCGAAACGAGTATCGTGTCGCTGCGGCGCCGATCGTTGTTTCGAGCGGCGTTGGGAAGGTGCGACAGTTCAGGGGACAGGTTCCAGATCGGTAGGCCGCGGAGCCAAGTCAGGTCATGCCGCACTGCGGCGTACGGCGGTTCCACTTTGTCGCTCCAGGCGCCGTTGCCTCGGTCGTAGCGCGGCGGTGAGACGCCAAGGTTGTAGAATCCCAGGTCGTAAAAGGCATAGGGAAATGGGGCGAGCGGTCCGGCGATCGGCAGTTTAGGCCGATACTTCGCAAGCGCTGGTGGTATCGCCATGAACTCGACGAAGACCGGCGGCGCCGAATTCTCCACGAGCTTCGTCGCATAGTGAACGCGTTCTTCCTCGCTGAAGAAATATCGATCGCCAGAAAACGTCGGGCGTTCTTTTTCAAACGTCATCATGCGGCGGGCGATGTTATCAGCCAAATTTTTCAGCGGGTTGCCCGACGATTCCGGAAATCCAGCCGCCTGAAGGCGCGGCGCGATCAGTTGGCTGAGTTCGGACTCGCGGCCGCGGGCCTCTTCACGAAGCGCGTCCAGGGAGACGGCGATCCGCTGCGCGAGGTCTTTCTTGGCCGGCAAGGCACCGGCCAGCATGGCAGCCACATCGGCCAGCATCGCCTGTTGGGCCTCTTCGAGTTTCACGGCGATGGCGTCGCCTTTTGACGAAGGCAACAGCAGCCGCTGTAGCGTGTGGTGGATCGGTTTCTTCACTTCGAGTGCGCCGTCCCGATCGAAAATTTCGCTCATGAACGGACCAGCGTGGCATTCAACGCAGCCGCGGTTCATGAACAACCGATGCCCCCGCTGAAATACCTCGGCGCCCGACGTCAGCAACTTGCGCGGACTGTTGGCGACCGTGGGAAACACATCCAGATAGATTGGGCTGAGCTTCGCCTTTTCACGCTCCCATCGCTGATTGACACCGGCAGCGTTGCCGCGGAGCATCTGGTCGAACGGCGAGTTGTTCGAGACGAGCATCGACTCGTAAAACATGATGCTCAGGCCCCAGTAAAGCGAGAAGTTCGCTTCCATAAGTTCGCCGAGCGGCGGGGGCGCTGGAACGCCGTTCGTCCCGAGTGGCCGATAAGCCAGTTCCAGTGGAACCAGTTGACGAATGCCGGAGATGTCGCGGTCGTCCCACCATTCGCGGCGGAAAGCTCGTTGAATCAACCGGCGGTAGCTGCTGCCACAGCCAATTTCGCCGCTCGCAAGGTAGGGGCCCAGCACGCTGTCGTGTGACGACACCTCCTGGAATCCGAGAACGGAGGCGTCGAGCAGTTTCCGCGCGACATCCGGAAAGGCTCGGCCGGTGTACGACATCTCGATATCGCTGACGATGGGGCCGACCGCCTGCGATGCGAGAGCCGCGTTTACGATCGCGACTTCAGTCGGGGCCAGCGTTCCGTCCGAGCGGCGCCGGTACAACACCGAACGCTGATCTTGGTCGCCTGCGATCGAAAACCCGTTGAATGTCGATTCGGCACGGCCATCGTGGAACAGCCGATCGGAGAACACTGCGTTTATGACGGTCGGCGAATTCCGCGAGGTAATGGGACGAAATCGCCGACCTCTTTCCAGTTGACGATCCACAAACATCGCGTGTTCAGGCAGCATTTTGGTGCCAGAGTAGGGCTCCACCGAACGCGGCGTCGCCCGCTCGGAGTACCACCCTGGCACGCTTCCCGAACCTTGGTGGAACTGGAGGCCACTGAAAACGAACGGCGGCACGCCCTGCGAGCCGATGATCAGCGATAGCGGCGTGCTGCCTTTGTTCGTCTTCAGTTGATCTGGGTTCATGATCGTTTCCACCGCCGACTTGGTGACGTGATATGGCTGGGGAGGCTCGTCGAGTAGCGGGTGCTTTGGATCTCGGTCGTACTTTTCCCACACGACGAACGGGATGCGGCGAGTGTGTCGGTTCCGGGCGTCGGCGCCAAATCGATAATGGCACGAAGCGCAGGCCGTGCCGTGGAATGAACCGTCCGGCAAACGGCGGAAATCGCTACCGGCCTGCATTTCCCAAAAAAACGCCTTGCCAAGCGCTTCCATCGCGGCGACATCGGCGACGAACTCATTGAGGTCCGGACGCCGCAAGAGTCGCTCTTTCCGCCAACCGCCACTTGCCGTTTTGTGGTAGACCGTTTCCGCGTAGGGATCGCGAAGCTTTCTCGGGTCCCAATCGTCAATCACATCCTGGACACGCAGCAGCATCGGCGTGTCTTCGTGACCGACCAGATGCACTGGCGGCAGCGGCTTGATTGGCGCAACGTCCACCGCCAGCGCTTGCGCGGTCAGCGAAAATAGCAGCGAAAACACGGTGAAGCGGAAACGCATGGCGAGCCATCCGGGTGGGCGGGGAAAGTTGTCAGTTGTCAGTTGTCAGTTGTCAGTTGGCGGGGGGAGTCGTCATTTGTCATTTGTCATTTGTCATTTGTACTAACCGTTGGCGCGACGGACGCCGGCTATCGTAACCCGAAGCGCAAGCGAGGGGCGATTCAGCGGATTCTCATCTGCGTCCCGGGCTCGCGAGTTCCTTGAAGTTGTACTGATCTGCCGCACAATATGCGGCCAAGCGAAACGCTTCACACCGCGCGACGGACCAGAAAGTCCGTCGTAGGGCCATACCTTTTCGATTTCTATGCTTGCGCTTCGGCAAACCACTTGCTTGCGACTTGCAACTCGAAAATTGCAACTTTTCGCTTGTCGTTATTCATTGCAAACCGTCGCTTTCCGTTTGTTTTTAGTTTAACCGGGGATGCCGTATCGTTGGCGCCAGGTGAAGCCAGCGACGCGGCGGATCGTCTCCACCAGCAGGCCATCGCGTAGGTTGGAAGGCAGCGAGGCCCAGCGATCGGACGTGGAGTTGCCAAAGAGCAAAAGGGCGGCGTGACGAGTCTTGTCCCGGTCGACTCGCGGATTGAGATCGAAGAAACCAAGTCCACGTCGCAAGGCGTCGATCGCCTCTGGATCGCCGCTGAGGAATTGCCAGTCGGGTCGGCCTTTGGCGGGTGGGCCTTTGACGCCGAAGCTCGCCGCGTAACGTCCGAGTACTTCCGGTGTGTCCACGACTGGATCAATCGTGAAGGAAACGAAGGTGAGGCGTTCGCCAAAAACCGGCCCCAGCGTGTCGCGGAGCCGTTCCATGGCGAAGCTAGTGCCGGGACACGAGCCCTGGCACTGCGTGTAAATAGCGCTGATAACGAGCGCGCGTCCATCGATGAAGGTATCGCGGAATCGAAGTCGCTCGCCGCGATGGTTCGTGAGCGGAACATTGGGATACCGCGCCGCGATACCGCCAGCGGGCGGCGTTTCCCGCCGGGATGGCGCATCGTTTGTGGTAGGTGTGGCCATGGAATACTCGTCAAGGGGCGGTGCGGGGCGGAATGACGTTGATGCCGGCATCGTTGACCGCGTCCTCGGGGACGGGGCGGTAGTCCCAGGGCAGTTCGCCGACTCGCGGACCCTTCGCCGAAGTGCCCTGCCAAGTCACATCATTGCCGTGCGTGCGTGCGTTCGGGACCACATTCGCGGCGACGACGGGCGGAAGCGATCCCGGCGCGGACGTCCGAGGCACTGGTTCGAAGTTGAACATCATCCGCATATCCTCGTGCTCCAAATTGTGGCAATGGAACACAAAGGGCCCGTTCCAGGTACGGAATCGCATGCGGATGCGAACGGCGGTATTCGGCCCCAAAACCATTGTGTCGTGCAGACCGACAAGGTATTCGTCCTGATCGAGATACTTTGTGATGTCAATCAAGTTATCCAGCCGAGGACGTCCAGGTGGCTCGGCAATGTCAATAACATCGTCCGCGAGAAAATCCTTTTCGTAGCCTACTAGCTGATGGCTTTCGAGATGGATATGGATGGGGTGCCACCAGCCACCTCCACCGTTTCGCAAGACCCATTCCTCGGCGGTGCCTAACGTGGGCGTCGCGTTGGCGATCGTCGGGTCGTAAAACCGCCCATTGATCTGCCAGGCGCCCTTGCCACGCTCGAAGATAAACTCGCGGACAGCGACGATCTCGTGGTCCTCGATGGGGTCATGTTCGAGCAAATCGGTGCCCGCCTCCACTCGGGCATCTTTTTCCACCGCCGCTCCCTCCACGACGATCCGCAGCAGCGCTATCGGTTTTTCCAGTTCCACGAGGGGAACGGTTTGTAGATTGTTCGGATCGCCGGCGTCAGGCTTAAAATCGAACGGAAGCGGTAAAACTCGCGGGTCGCCCGCGTCATCCAGCTTGCCTTTGGGGCCGCGACCGTCCGCTTGGGGCATCGTGTTGACAAGATAAAAGACGGCCTGTTCGCCGGCTTTCAACCCGGCGGCGATCTCTGCATGCTTGAAATCGATGACGATATCGGCTCGATTCGCCATGCCCAGAAGAACGCTTTTCCGAGTCAAAGCCTTCGGCCACATCCACGAATCTTTTCCGATACGCAGGAACGGTTTCGCGTATTGCTCGTACTTCTCGGTTCGTTTCGCGAAAACAGCTCGGTCGGCCGTCTTCCGAGCGGCATCGTCTTGGCCTTCCGCGCCCAGCTCGGCGACCACGGCGTCGCCGCCCGCGTCACCTTCCATGAGCGACAGATAGTCTTTTTCGGACAGCAAGCGTAGACGATAAAACCGTGCGTTGGAGCCATTTAGTAGCCGAAGGCGGTACTTGCGATTCTCAACGCTGAGAGAGGGCCAGGCGCAGCCGTTGAGGAAAATCGTGTCGCCCAAGTAACCGTTGTGGCTATTGTTATCGTAGGCGATTTGGCCTGTCCGCAGATCGATTACTTTGTCCTGAATAGCAATTGGAATATCATACTTGTTGTAATACGGTTCTTTCCCTTCTCGATAGAATCCGGGCAGCTTGGGATCTTCAAGTTCGGCGATGCGCTGCGGATCGGTTTCAAGCTTGTCGCCTTCGGGATCGGTCCAGGAGGCCGCTCCCGAGTTGGGCAGCACATTCGTGCGGAGCAAATGCAGTTCGCGTTGTCCAAAGGTTGGAGCGACGCCGGCTAAACCTTTGGAGACGTTATAAGCGGTGGCGTCCATCGCGTGGTCGTGATACCACATCGTCGATTGGCTTTCGCCGACATCGGGTGTGTACTGTGGGGAGGCAGCGGCGTTTGGATTCCGTCGCAGTGGCACAATGTTAGGATAGAAATAGTCGCGTGCTTTGCCGGGCAAGACATAGAAGGTTGGAAAGCCGTCCGAGTGGGATGGGCTGTGGCCGCCGTGTAAATGGACGGAGGTTTCGGTGTCCAACTGGTTCTCATAGCGGACGATCACGGGTTGGCCGAGCCGCAAGGGAAGGGCCGGGCCTGGAATTTGGCCCGCGTAGGCGTAGACACGGGCCGCTCGATTGTTCTGCGTGTCGGGCCGCAACTGGACGTTTGTCTCGACGATTGGTACCCGGTAGCACTTGATCGGGTATTGGCCCCAGTTGGCGATAGTATCGACCTGCTTGTTATCGTCGCCGAATACCGGCACGCGGCCGAACAGTTCGCGCTTCTGCTGCCATGACGCCGCTCCCGGCGCCGCCGGCACAGTGCCCGACGGGCCAAACGCCAGCCAGTGACGTGGTGTCTCTGCCCACTCCCGCGCGATTCCGTGGAAGACCTCGCCGATCGGCACTGTGTCGCTGGGGCCAAATGGCTGCGCGCCCGGACCGGTCAGTTCTTCGTAGGTTCCGACCGCGACCGGACGCATCACGCGAAAACGCGGCAGCGGTCGCGAAAAGGCAAACGCTGGCAACTTGTCGAGCTTTTTGCGATCGAACCGCACCGATGGCTCGCGGTAGGGGCCCGTGCTGCCCGCCTCTTGACCGGGAACTTGGCCGTGAACCGCCCCGGCCAGCAGCACGCCAGCAGTCCCCTTGATGACATCTCGACGGTTCAACATCGCATCCCTCCCCACGTGGTAATCTAGGAATCCTGGGCCGACTGTAAACAGCCGTCGGCCATTGGTCAATGCAAAAGCATCCACCCACAGGGGTGGAATTTGCCACGGTGTCTTCGCTCGGGATAGGTCCATCAAGTGACACCAGGTCCGAATTCCATGCGACTTCCCTGAAATCGGGCGGCGATAAGGCTTGGGCGAAGCGGCAGTGGCGGTCGGGCGCTCGCGGGAACCCGTGCGAGGCCGCCTCGCTTGCGACGCGGGACGGTTCGCCTTAGAAATTTGTAATCGGACGGCCACGTGGCTTTCCGCCGTTGGTTCACGTTCCCAGGTGCTTCGATGAAAAAGCGGGGCTTCCGCCGCCAGTTCACCATTGGTCGGGTTGGCTGGTCTCCTGGCGTGTGTGCGGCACTGCTAGTTGCCTTGGTTGGGGCGATCGTGTTCGCGGAGCCACCGCCGCCGCGAATTCAGAAGGGGCGGAAGGGGCAGGTCTCGCCGCCTCCTTTGCCCGCCGCCCCATTCGAACCAGCGCGGATGCTCAACGCGTTTTTCGGACCGGCCAACGAGGACGAACGGGCGACGCTTCGAAAAGTCGAGATCGGTTTGGAAGAGGAGCGGCGCGTTGGGTCGGCGGCCGTTGAGGGTTTTCTCGCGGACTTGCGGCGGCGCGACATCGCCGTGGCGCGCGACGGCCGGGACGTCGCCTATCTGGAAAAGTTAGTCGAGCGGTTGCGACCGCGAATGCGTAACGCGGGGCGTTATCCTCGCATTCGCGTGTTGGTGGCGAACAATACGTGGACCGACGCGCGGTCGTTTCCCGGCGGCACGCTGGTATTTTTCCGTGGACTGATGGAATTCGCGGGCAGCGAGGTGCGTTGATGGGCGTGGTGGGACACGAGTTGTCCCATTTGGATCACGGGCATCAGCTGCACGATCGACGCCGATTCGAGGCGGCCAAACAGCGATTGGCCTCAGCGGACTCCGGTGATCCGGCGGCGTTCTTGGCCGACGGGATGAACTTTGTGCGGGGGTTCGCCCGGCCGTTCCGACCGGAAGAGGAATCCGAGGCGGATCGCGACGCCGTCGCTTGGATGTTGGCGGATGGCTACGACCCCAAGCCGCTCGCGGAACTGTTTCAGCGCTGGGAGCGTCGGGAGCGGCAACGCGGCGCGGAACCGCCCGCCATGCTCGACTTCCTCCGGTCGCATCCGCCTCATGCGGCTCGGCACGCCGACGTGCTGGCGGAGGCGGCGCGTCTGTCCGCTCCGCCCTCGCCCGATCCCGGTCCGTTGTACGTCGGCGTGCGAAACCTACGGGAACGAGTCACTCGCGACGAGCGGCGGTTTCCCGAGTAACGCGTCGAGCGTCGGTCAGCCAGCCAATTCGCGGATCCGGATCGACTTCCAGCGGCATTTGGCGCCGTTGGGCCAGCCCTTGCCGCCATGCACTTGCACAGCGACGCTGCCGGCGGCCGAAAGCGATTTCAGGACTTCGTCTTTGTTGTAGCGGGCGGCGTTGGAAGTCGCGCCATCGAACTGGCAAACCTCCAGCCCGTTGATCACCGTCGTGATCTTCGGGAAGGCACCAACGAAGCGGACATTCAAGAGATTCCAATCGTTGATCTTCCAAGCTTTGAGCCAAGCGTCGGCGGACCAAATGGATACGAGTCCGACCGAGTCTGGAGTCTTCGGGTTGACGGC
>JBJTOW010000244.1:0-5433 GCA_046074805.1 Planctomycetota bacterium
GGTCAGCCAGTTGGCCAACGCGCGGCGCCGATAGCTGGTGGTGGAACCGGGCGGCGCGGTCACTTGCCACCGCGATACGGCATTCGCTGACGAACCGCTCGGAGCGGCGGCAGGAAGCAAAACTTGCAAGAAGTCGGGAGATGCGGGACCGTGCCGCTGCGCGACATCGCCCCGCTTCAAAAAGTACGTCTCCTTGTAGAAATGCGGGAAGCCGCGGCCGTCCGCGTGGTGCGGGATCGGCTTCACGTTTTCACTCACCACCATCACTTGCGTCTTCGTCGGCTGTGGCTTGGCGGCATCGTGTTTCGCCAGCTTTTCGAAGAGCGCGACCCAATCGCGTTCCTGGCCGCGATACCAAGCCAGCGCCCGCTGGCGAAGCGCCGGCGGCAATTCCCCCAACTCTCGGTCCAACTCGGCGAACAACTCCGTCTGCGTTTGCGAACGCGGAGCGGCGTCCAGCGGCAGCGGCTCGGCCGCGCTGGTGATCGACAGCCTTGGCCGGCCGATGTTGTGCTGGTTGTTGACGGTGAACTTCAGTGTCACCGTCAGACGGGTGCCTTGCGGGAAACCCACAGGCTCCGAGAAATCAAACGCCGCCGCCTGCGGCTTGCCAAACTGCGGATCGACCGCCCAGCCCGACTTGGGATCGTTGTCCAGCGAAGCGGCGATCGACAGCGAGCTTGCGTTCTGTTCGAACGTCGCCCGCGGCTTCGACAACTTAACCGGCACGGCCGGTTTCGACTTGTCCAACGGTTCGGCCGTGATCGAGAACGTGCCCAAGGCGAAGTTGCCGTTGGCGGCGCGTCCCGGGCCACCACGCGTCATCGAGGGATCGGGGAGGGCGTCGAGCCGCACGGCGCGAACCGATGGCAAATGCGTTTCGCCGACCAGCGTGTAGGTGTCGAAATCAACGTTCGCTCCCGTGACCCGCCACGAACCATCGTCCTGCTTGGTGAACGTCGCTTGGCCCGCCGAAGTCGCTCCTACCAAGTCGAGTGTCAGCCAATGCTTGGTCGAATCGGCTACGCCATCAGCGGCCGACCCGCCGGCGGCCGTATTCGCCCCACCGTTCGCGGTCTGATTGGCGGTCTGATTAGCGGTCTGTTTCGCGCCGGGATCGGTCGCGGCGCTCGTGTTTTGCTTCGCTCGCGCCGCGCGGCGGGCGGCGAGCCATGCCTCGAAGCGGCCGGGGAGCTGTTCGGACTCCCAGCGTTGGAGTTCTTCAGCGAGCGGTTTGCGGGCTGTCTCCCACGTCCGGAGCGCGGCCGCCGTTTCAGCCGTGTTGAGCTCCAGTTCCACATTGCTGCGGATCGCCGTGGCGAAAGTGGCCACCAAACGATAGTAGTCGGCGGCCGGAATCGGATCGAACTTGTGATCGTGGCAGCGAGCGCAACCAATGGTCAGGCCGAGCATCGATGTGCCGAGCGTCGCGACCATGTCGTCGAGCTCGTCGTAGCGGGCCGGTTCGAATTCCTTTTCCGTGAGTTGCGTGGGAAACACGCCAGCTCCCAGAAAGCCAGTGGCCATCATCGCCAGCGGGTTTTTCGGATCGATCTCGTCGCCCGCGATTTGCCAACGCACGAAATCGTCGTACGGCAAGTCGCTGTTAAGTGCTTGAATCACGAAATCGCGGTAGTGGTATGCGTGGGGACGATCGTAGTCCTGTTCGAAACCGTGGCTTTCGGCGAACCGGGCCGCGTCCAGCCAATGTCGCCCCCAACGCTCTCCATAATGCGGGCTCTCCAGCAGGCGATCGACCAGTTTCTCGTAGGCCCGAGGATCGGTGTCGGCCGCGAACTGCTCAACTTCGGCTGGCGTCGGCGGGAGGCCGATCAAGTCGAAGTAGACCCGGCGAATCCACTGGCGGCGACTGGCGGGCGGGTTCGGTGCGAGCCCTTTGTCGGCGAGCGCCTTCCAAAGGAAACGGTCGAGCGGATTACGGGCCCAATCGGGATTTCCAGCGGTTGGCGGCTCAGCCTGGCGCAGCGGTTGAAACGACCAGAAGTCTTTGGCCGTCGGTTCGATCTTCTTCGCGACCCACGCGTCCGGACGGCTTTCCTTCTCCACCAGCGGTTTGTCGTACGGCGCGCCCAATTCGATCCACCGACCAATCGCACTGATTTGAGCATCGGGCAGCTTAGCGCCATCCTCGGGCATCGCGGGCTCTTCCGAGTGCGCGATCAGCTTCATCAGCCGGCTCTCCGCCGGCTTGCCGGAGACAACCTGAACGCCAGCCGGCCCCGCCTTGAGCAAGCCGTCCCGCGTGTTCAGGTCGAACTGCGCTTCGGTCTTGTCGCCGCCATGGCATTTCACGCAGCGGCCCACCAGGACCGGCCGCACATCCTTTTGGAACAACTCGAGCCCCTGTTTCACTTTCGCCACGTGCTGGGGATCAAGCGGAGTTGTCGGTGGCGCCGCCAGCGGCGACTGGGCGGCTGTCTGCGGGGCGGCTGTCTGCTGGGAATGGGCTGACGTTGGGACGGACACGATGCCAACGAGGAAGCCGCAAGCGGTAATCCACCGGCTTGCGACATCGACCAGTCGCCTGGAAGGCGGACTCGAAACATCAAACGAGGAAGCTCGCCGCAAACGGCGGACAGAAAACGATTGGGGAGCGACCGGGAGGGAAAGCCAAGGGGCCATCGACGTCGCCTCGGGGTGGAATGTTGTCGCGAACCGTTGGGGTCTTTCGACCGCGACGGGGTGGAACGCCGAACGTAGTATAGCGGGACCGGCTTCCACTGTCAGGAAAGCCGGATTGGGAGCGAGTTAGTGTCGCCGTTAATCGCGGGTCGCGCTCGCCGTGTGGCGCAGCTTCGCGAGCATTCCCGCCAAATCGTGTTGTTGGGCTTCGCAGGCGGGCTCGAACCCGAGTTCGCGGAGCGTCTTCGAAGTGATTGGACTGATGCTCACGAGCCGACAGCGGCGCAGCGATTCGCCGAACAAAGTGACGAGCGAGCGGGCGATGGCCGAACTGGTGGCTAACGCCCAATCGACTTCCCCCTGGTCGATGCGTTGGCGAATCGCGGGATCGACCGAGTCGACATCGCGGCTGCTGTAGGCGGCGACTTGCTCGACGATGCCGCCGGCGGCCGTCAGGGCCTGGGGGAGGACATCGCGGCCACGATTAGCGCGAATCAGCAGAAAGCGGTGGCCGGCTGCTTGAGGCGCCAGGGCGGCGGCGAGAGCGTCGGCATGGTAGGCGTCGGGAACCAAGTCGGCCCTCAGATGGTACCGGGCGAGTTCGCGGGCCGTGCCGGGACCGATGGCGGCGAGCCGCGATCGGCCCAAGACGCGAGGATCGCGGTTCCGCTCGGCGAGTCGATGGAAGAAATGGCGGACGCCGTTGCCGCTGGCGAACACCACCCAATCAAAGGCTTTTTGGAGTGGGTCGCCCAGCATTTCGATCGCTCGATCGACCGGGGACCAGTCGTCAGGAGGACCGATGGCGATGGCCGGTTGGCACAAGACTTCGGCCCCGAGCTCCTCGAGTGGACCGGCCACTTCCGCCATCTGTTCAGCGGGACGGGCGACGAGAACTGTTTGTCCGGCGAGCGGCCGTTCAGGGCGCCAAGCGAAGCGGTCGGCGAGCCGCACGACTGGGCCGACGACGACAATCACCGGTGGCCGCATCCGCGAGGCGGGGACCAGGTGTCGCGGCAGTTCGCCGAGCGTTGTCTGCACGATCGTCTGATCCGGCCAACTGACCCGGCGAACGATTGCTGCCGGAGTGTCTGCCGGCTTACCCGCAGCAATGAGCGCCTGCGACCAATGCTCGACGGTCGTCACCCCCATGTAAAAAACCAGCGTGCCCGGGAAGCGAGCGAGGGCGGGGAAGTCGAGCGATGACCCGTCCTTTTCAGCGTCCTCCTGACCGGTGATCAACGCGGTGGCAGACGCCAATCCACGATGGGTGAGTGGAATGCCGGCGAAACTTCCGGCGGCGAGCGCCGCCGTCACGCCGGGAACGATCTCGTATTCGATACCGGCGTTGGCGAGCGTCTCGCATTCCTCCGCCGCTCGACCGAACACCGCCGGGTCGCCTCCCTTGAGCCGTACAACCTGCAATCCCACCTGAGCCAGCCGCACCATCTCGGCATTGATCTCGGCTTGGTTCCACAGTCGCGAGTGGCCATGGCGGCCTAGGCACTCCCTCTGCGCTTCCGGCCGAGCGTGCGAAAGGAGCGCTGGATTGACGAGATAGTCGTACAGCACGGCGTCGGCGAGTCGAAGGCACTGGGCTCCCCGAAGTGTGAGCAAGCCAGGATCGCCGGGGCCGGCTCCGACGAGATATACTTTTCCCCGACGCATCGAAGCTGGTTCTAGTTCCCGCGCGACTGGCAGGTTCGAATCGAATTCCCGCTCGGACCTATCGTGGCCTTCAGAGTTTTTTTCTGCCGCCGTTGCCGCCACTGCCGCCGCTGCCGCTGCTGCCGCCGAGTCTGTCGCCCCTTTTTTCGCCTCCGTCATTCCACATGTCCCCAGGCCAAAATCCCGCCGTCCCGCCCGTCCCCGTCACGCCTGCGAACGCCGCGTCTGCCGCGGTCCCAACCAATCCAGTGGGCCGTCCCAGCCCGCTCACGGTCGCTCGACGACGGGAATTGCAGCAGCGGTTCGAACGGGCTTGGAGCGGACTTCGGAACGGCTCCGCCAGCGTCGATGATGTACACGCTTGGATCGCCCCGTGTGTGGTCGAAGATCCCGCCAGCGCGCTCTACGTGGATACGCTCCTCCTGAATCTGCGACGTACGGATGGTAGCAAAAAAGGACGCTGGTTGGTTCGTGGGTGGCACCAAGCTCAACTTGCCGCCGCCGCCCTTCGGCAACAATGGCGGGAAGTGCTTGCCAAGGGGCCGGATGTCCTCCGAGGCGACGCGGCCCATCCGCCAACTTTGTGGTCGTTGGTCGACGCGGCGCATGCAAGCGGCTACCGCGAGTCGGCGTGGCGCTACGCCGAAGAGGCTTTGCGGGTTGCTCCCGAGTCGCCTGAGACATGGCACCGCTGCGCTCGAACACTGGCGGCCCGTGGCCAGTTCGCCCGCGCCGCCGAATTCTGGCAGCGAATCACGGCAACTCGGGCTGGCGATGCCGAAGCCCAGCGGATGCTGGGGGCGCTTCATGCGGTGACTGGGAAGAAGCCGCCGCCATCCACTGATAACAGCCAGTCCAGCCCCGCCAAGCCGAGCTCGTCCACTCCCGGTGTTTCCACTTCCGGTGCGTCCGCGGCTGGTGCGTCCGCGGCTGGTGCGTCCGCCGATGCTGCTTCGGTGGTTAGTGCTTCCGCGGTTGGCGATTCGCCGCATGGTGACTGGGCGGTCAGCGCGGCGGAGCCCGCCACGGTCGAGGCATGTTTGGGGCGGCTGGAAACGTTACGGAGCGTTGCGGCGTGGGAAGACGCCGAGCGATTATTGAAGTGGGCTGGAAGTCGTTGGG
>JBJTOW010000245.1:0-15642 GCA_046074805.1 Planctomycetota bacterium
ATCGAATCCGCCGCATCGACACCGTCGCCCCAGATCCCCGGACCCGATGAGCCCGCCGCCCTTGTGGATAAGTCTCAGTACATCAGCCGCAGAGCCAGGACGGGCCGTCCCCACGCTGCCGCTCGTGCCGCCGTCATGCCCGTCTCTGTCGTTCACACCGCGATTGGGACCGAGGGCGATCCTAAAAAATAGCTTCTGAAAGCAGGCGAGCGACGGACGGAAAGCCCATCGCGTTCACCCTCGTTTCCCCAATTCGAGCGTTGACAAGGCGTTAGTGATGTCCGCCGTGTCCGCCTTCGCCGCCTTGCGGCATGTCCATAATCCCTTGTTTCGCGTTCAGGATCCGTTTCGCCAAATCATCGGGGACGGCCGCCTTGGAGAGCGCGTCCTCGACCGAGCATTTCTCATCGCGCCACAGTTTGAACAGGGCGTCGTCCATCAGCTGCATCCCGAACTTGGCGCCCGTCTGGATCGCCGACGTGATGCGGAATGTTTTGTTTTCGCGGATGAGGTTCGCGATACCAGGCGTGACGACCAGGATCTCGTACGCCGCACAGCGGCCACCGCCGATTTTCGGGAGCAGCGTTTGAGCGACGACGCCGATCAGCGAGCTGGCCAGCTGCGTGCGGACTTGGTCCTGCAGGTTGCCGGGGAAGGCGTCGATGATACGGTTGACGGTACCCTGAGCGCTTTTGGTGTGCAGCGTTCCGAACACGATGTGGCCCGTTTCGGCGGCGGAAATCGCCGCCTCAATGGTCGCCAAATCGCGCATTTCGCCGACCAGAATCACGTCCGGGTCCTGGCGCAAAGCGCGGCGGATCGCCTCCGAGAAGCTCGGCACATCCACGCCCACTTCGCGCTGGTTGATCGTTGACTTTTTGTGGTAGTGGTAGAACTCGATCGGATCCTCAATCGTGATGATATGATGATCCACCGATTCGTTGATGTAATTCACCAGGCTCGCCAGCGTCGTGCTCTTACCCGACCCGGTCGGACCGGTAACGAGGAACAGTCCGCGGGGCCGCAGCACCATCTTCGTGCAGACATCGGGCAAACCAAGCTGCTCAGGGGTGAGCATGCTGGTGGGAATTTGCCGCAGCACCATCGAAATGAAGCCGCGCTGCTTGAAAACCGAGACGCGGAAGCGGGCCTGGTCGCCGAAAGCGAAGCCAAAGTCGGCGCTGCCTGACTGCTGCAGTTCCTCCTGGCACCGGCTCGGCGTGATGCTCTTCATCAGCGCCACCGTGTCTTCCGGTTCCAGCACTTTGGTTTCGAGCTTTCGCATCCGGCCGTGCAAGCGAAACACGGGCGGCTGGCCCACGACAATGTGAATGTCGCTCGCCCCCTGCTTCACGCACGCCTGCAACAATTTGTCGATGAGGATCTGAGCCATGAACCGACTTCCCCGCTAGGTCGAAAAACGCGATCAGAAGCACGCGCGAACGGCGACCGCTTCCGCGACCAATTCTCTCCCGACGCTCGATTATTCGCGCCTTGCGGCGTCGGGTCGAGCAAACGGTCGAAAACAGCCGTGGTGCCGGTCCAGTCCGCGCCCACCCCGCTTAAGACGCCACCTCGAAAACATCGGACTCCGTTCGCTTCGCCACCCGGTATACCTCGTCAAAGGTCGAGATTCCCTTCATGACCTTCGCCATGCCGTCCATGTACAATGTTCGCATTCCCTGAGTGACGGCGACATTGCGGATATCGGTGGACGACGCATTCTTGAAAATCAGCTCGCGGATCTTGGCGGTGACCATCATTAGCTCGTAAATCCCCATCCGCCCGCGATAACCCTTCTTCTGGCAATTGTTACACCCCTTGCCTTTCATGAAGGTGGCTTTGGCGGCCACCGCTTCGGGTATGCCGGCATCCAGCAGAACGCTCTCGGGCGGTGCCCAAGGCTGCTTGCAGCGCTGGCAATTGACCCGCACCAACCGCTGCGCCAGGATCGCGATGACGCTGCTGGCGACCAGATACCCCGGAACACCCATGTCCACCATGCGCGTAACGGCACTGGGCGCATCGTTCGTATGTAGCGTACTGAATACCAAGTGTCCAGTCAGAGACGCCTGGATTCCCATCTGAGCGGTCTCGGTGTCGCGCATCTCCCCCACAAGAATGATGTTGGGCGCCTGACGCAACATCGCGCGGATAATGCGGGCGAAGTCGAGCCCGATGTTGTGCTTCACTTCCACCTGGTTGATCCCCGGCAAGTAGTACTCGACCGGGTCCTCGGCCGTGATGATTTTCTTGTCCGGCCGGTTCATCGCGTTGAGGGCGGCGTAGAGCGTGGTGGTCTTCCCCGACCCTGTCGGGCCGGTCACCAGCACGATGCCGTTGGGACGCTTGATCAGGTTGTTGAAGTTGACGTAGTCGTGGTCGGCTAAGCCAAGCTGCCGGACGCCGATCTTGATGTTGTCCTTGTCCAAGAGACGCATGACGACCGACTGACCGTGGTTCGTCGGGATAATGCTCACCCGCAGATCCAATTCCTTTTCCCCGACCGTCACCTTAATCCGGCCGTCTTGCGGGCGGCGGCGTTCCGAGATGTCGATCTTGGCGAGAATTTTGATGCGGGAGACGATGGCGCCGAGCAACCGGCGGGGGGGACAGTCGCGTTCGACGAGCACGCCGTCGATCCGGTAGCGGATCCGGATCCGGTCTTCGAACGGTTCGATGTGAATGTCGGAAGCCCGCAACTGGACCGCTTCGCCGATCATCATCTGCACGAGCCGGACGACCGGCGCGCTGTTCTCATCAACAGCCTCCGATCCACCGCCTCCGCCCAGGTCGGCTTGGGTTTCCGTGAAGTCGACCGCCGTATCGGTGAACTCTTGGAGCACCGAGTCGGACGATTCGCCTTCGACTTGGCCGTAGCAGCGACCGATCGCCTCGGAAATCGCGGCTCGCGGGGCCAAGGCGATTTCGACTTTGCGGTTGAGGATGAACCGCAACTTTTCGACGGTGTCGAAGTCGGACGGGTCGCTCATGGCGATCTTCAGCACGCCGTCCTCTTCTTCGAGCGGCAGGATGTTGTTTTCCCGCGCGACCGACTCGGGAACCAGTTCCACCACCGACTCGCTGATCTTCACCGTCGAGACATCGACGTAGGGAAAACCGTAAACGGCGGCGATCGCCTGCGTGACTTCTTCGACGGAGGCATAACCCTGTTTGGGGATGACGTCTTGCAATTTGCCGCCCGTCGCCTGGGCGATTTGCCGCGCCTCTTGCAGCTGCGAATTGCTCATTTTCCCTTGCTTGACAAGGACTTCGGCAAAATCACGACTCCGCGCCATGCGTCACCTTTGTTTCGCTTCTTCGAGCGCCGCGGTCGCTTGACCGGCGGCGGGAAGGTCCCGTGATGCGTTCCGCTCGCGGCGGCGCCCGAACGGGCGCGCGCCTAGAGAGCCGCGACGTGGAACATGTTTCCTATCTTCACTTGCCTCGCTGCGGCCTGTCAATCTTTCCCGACTGTCATTCGGGCTTTGGCGAGCACTTCCGCGAGGGTTACTTCGGCGCCATCCCGCCGCTTGCTTTCGTCGGCGGCTTCCATGAAGGCGTAGATTTCCAGAGTTTCGGCGGACGACACGGGTGGTTTACCCGTGCGGAAGAAGCGGACAATTTCGACCACCAACGGCTGATAGCCTTCGTAGGCTCCGACTTTGGACTCGCCTTTCTCACCCATGGCGACGCCCGCATATCCTTTCCCTTCGCGGAACACGCCGACGCGGCCGCCCGCCCATTGGCCAACGACTTCCAACGCGCCGTCAGCCGCCTTGCCGCGTTTCACCGATTGGCAGCCCGTGCCCATAACCGTAAAGAGCGACTCGACGCCGTGGATGCCGTACCAGAAAAGGTCGGGATGGGTCTTTTCCAAGTGCGCGGGGCTGGAGGTTTCGCAGCGGGCGATCTTCCCGAACTCGCCGGCGCGGGCGGCGAGCGTCGTCTTGCCGAACCGCAGGGAAGACGAGGAAAACAGCGGCACACCGGCCTTTTCCGCCGCCGCGTAGATCGCCACGGCGTCGGCGAGCGACCCGGCCACCGGCTTGTCGATGAACACCGGCTTACCGGCTTTCAGCGCCGGCATGACCTGCTCGAGGTGCGGTCTCCCGTCGTTGGTTTCCAGCAGCACGACATCCACCTTCGCGACAAGAGCGTCGATGGAATCAACGATTTCCACGCCCATTTTCTTGACCTGTTCCGTGTAGTCTGGAACCCGTGACACGCTGGACTGGATGTCGGGGCTGCCCTTCGGGTAGGCGGCGACCACGCGGCAACCAGCCAGTTCGGGCGGGGCCTTCGGATCATTCAAGATCTTTGTGAAGGCGATCGCGTGGGACGTGTCGAGCCCAATGATGCCAGCGCGAAATGTCTTCGTCCCCGCTGGCGCTGCGGCCGAGTCGGTGGCTGAGTTAACGGCTGAGTTAACGGCCGCGTTAGGGGCCGCCACAGCTTTCGCGGCCGGGGTGGACTCTTGTCCTACCACCCGCGATCGCTCGTTGCCGCCGCCCAGCAAGGCGGCGAGCAGTGCTAGGGCGCCGGCCAATATCCACCGCGATACGCTGGAAAGTCGGCTCGTTCCCGCGAACCGGCCGAGTCGGAAAACCATGTGCGACATACGACTTGTGCTCCTCGATATGAAGTCCTACAACGCCGCGCAGTATGACGACCGTTCAGCGACTGGGGCAACCGGGTGAGGCCGCGGCGCGCGCCGAGCAGCGCGCGGATGCGACTCGTGCGGATTACCTGGGCGAGCTTACACGACGGGCGAACGGAGGACGCCGATGCCGTCGATCGACGCTTCCAGCCAATCGCCCGGCTTCACATAGGTGCCCGTCGTATTGCCAACGCCAGCCGGCGTGCCGGTCGAAATAATGTCGCCCGGTTCGAGCGTCACGAAGCTGGAGATGAACTCGATGACGGCCGCGACAGGGAAAATCATCAAGGCGGTGGAGGCGTCTTGCCGGGTTTCGCCGTTCAGCTTGAGACGCATCGGCAGCGTCTGCGGATTGGGGATGTCGTCGGCCGATACGACGCACGGACCGCATGGGCAAAAGCTGTCATGCCACTTGCCATGTAGCCAATCGAAGAAGACGTCCTTCTCGCGTTTTTTGCGTTGCGGGTTGGGTTGGAACTTTCGGTCGGAGATGTCGTTGATCACAGTGTAGCCGGCCACGTACCGCAACGCGTCGGCTTCGCGGACACCCTTGCAAACCCGACCGATGACCACGGCAAGCTCCAGTTCCCAGTCGATGGCGCGGGGCGAAACTTCCGGGATACGAACGGGCTGGCCGGGGTTGGTGAGCGTGGTTGTCGGCGGCTTCATGAACACATAGGGAAATGTTTCAGCCCGTTCCGCCGCCACTCCACCGCCCTCCTTGATATGGTCGGCGTAATTGCCGGCCAGCAAAAACAGCTTGTTGGGACGCGGCACCGGCACGAGCAATTCAACGGAGGCCAGTGGCTGCCGCAGCGAAGCGAGCGTCGCCTGTGCCGACGCGCTGCCAAGCCACTCGTATAGCCCGCGAATCGAAGGGGCGGCGGGGCCGTCGGGCGGAAGCAACTCGAGCAACGAATCGCCAGCGGGAAGGTCTAGCGCGCGGCCCGTCGCCGATCGATACGCGATGGCGGCGGCGGCGACCGGCGTCACGCCTTGCTCTGAGTAAAACCCGGCCGTCGGACCGGTGGGAGTTTGGAATCGGCATAATCGCATCGGTGGGCCTTTCGTGGAAAACTATCCGAGTCAACGGGCAATCCGGCACGGCGCCGAACGACGGGCAGCGGCCGCCCGCCGCCATGGCGAGCCGCAATCGTAATCGGCTCAGCTACCCGCTCCCAGAGTCCGTCGCACAGAGGGCACGCCGTCGCAGACGGCGCGACGTCCGTCGTACGGCAGACGAGCACCGTTTCACCCCAAGCGACGGAGTGGGAAGTCCGTCGTACGGAAGGCTGGTTCCAGATATTGGAATTGGAAACCTAGGGCGTCAACTCTCGAGCGCCATCCAGCGTTCCATAGCGGCGTTGAGTTCCGTTTCGGCTTGCGTGAGTTCCGCTTGCCGCGCGGCGATACGCTCGCCCGGTTGCTTGTAGAAGCCAGGGGCGGCGAATTCCACGTGCAGCTCGCCGATCTTTTTCTCGAGCGCCTCGATGCGGCTCGGAAGCGATTCCAGCTCCCGTTGTTCTTTGTACGTCCGTTTTCGCGGCGACACGGCTGGCGGCGCTGTCGGTTGTCCGGGCGGCGCCGCCACGTCTCGCTCCACCGCGGTCGCACGAGTCGTAGTGGCGGTCGGACGTTGGCGGAGCCAATCGTCGTAACCACCGACGTACTCGCGTACCCCCGTCGGCTCGAACACCATGGTGCTGGTGGCGACGGCGTTGAGAAAAGCGCGGTCGTGACTGACGACCAGCACTGTGCCGGGAAAATCGACAAGCCGTTGTTCGAGCAGTTCGAGCGTTTCAGCATCCAGGTCGTTGGTGGGCTCGTCCAGCACGATGATGTTGGCTGGCTTGGCGAATAGCCGAGCGAGTAGGACGCGGTTCCGTTCACCACCCGAGAGGAACTTGACGGGCGTGCGGGCCCGCTCGGCCGAGAACAGAAAATCGCGAAGGTAGCCGATCACATGCCGCGATTGGCCGCCAATCTTGATCGTGTCGTAGCCGTCGCCAACGTTTTCCTGGACCGACTTTTCATCGTCAAGCTGTTCGCGGAGCTGGTCGAAGTAGGCGAGTTGCAGGTTGGTTCCCATCCGCACGGAGCCGGTTTGCGGAGGCAACTGTCCGAGGAGGATTTTCAGCAACGTTGATTTCCCGGCTCCGTTCGGGCCGATGATGCCGATCTTGTCGCCGCGCATGACGGTGGTCGAAAAGCCGTTGAGGATTGGGCGATCGGCGTACGCGAAGCCGACGTCGTTCAATTGCGCGACCAACGCGCCGCTCCGCGCCGCCTCCTGGATTTCCAATTTGACTTTGCCGACCACTTCGCGCCTTTCGCCACGCACTCGCCGCATCTGCTCGAGCGCCCGCACGCGGCCTTCGTTGCGGGTTCGGCGCGCTTTGACGCCTTGCCGGATCCAGACCTCCTCTTCGGCCAGCTTTTTATCGAAAAGGGCGTTCTGTTTTTCCTCGGCGGCGAGCGATTCCTCTTTGCGGACGAGAAACGTTTCGTAGTCGCATGTCCAATCGAACAGCCGGCCGCGATCCAACTCCCAGATCCGTCGGGCGAGTTTCTGGAGGAACATCCGATCGTGGGTGACGAACATCAGCGTGCCGTTCCACCGCTGTAGGAAATCTTCGAGCCACGTGATCGCTTCGATATCGAGGTGGTTCGTTGGTTCGTCCAGCAATAGCATGTCGGGTTTGGCGACCAAGGCGCGCGCCAGAAGCACTCGGCGTTTCATCCCCGAGGAGAGCGTTTCGAAGGCGCGGGCGCCATCCAGTTGCATCCGTCCTAGGATGTCGTCGACGTTCCGCTGCGTTTGCCAGTCGTTTTCGTGGTGTTGGGCGACAATGGAGGCGATGGGGCCAACGAGATCGCCGGGCACATCCTGGGGAAGCAGCGAAACTTTGGCCCCTGGAGCGAAACGCACCACGCCCCGATCCGGCTCCTGGACGCCGCAGAGGATGCGCATGAGCGTCGTTTTCCCAGAACCGTTACGGCCGAGCAGCCCGATCCGGTCGCCGGGTTCGATGACGCTGGAAACGTCGTCCAGGAGCGGTGGGCCGCGGAAGCGAACGGACAATTCTTGCAGGGTAATCAGTGGCATGAGGCATGGGGGGATGGTAGGAATCTTCGAAGGCGATTGCCGCGGGGCTGAAAAACCGTTTCAATCAGGTTTGAGGACGCTCCGGGTTCTCGTTTTTGTTCCAGCGTCGGCGCTGGTTTGAATTTTGATCTTCGTGTTGGTTTTGGTTTCGGACAACTTGTCGCCTGCGGACGCGGGCAACGCGGGATTTATCGGCTATGAGCGAATCGAAAGTGCGCGGCATCATCCATGTGATCGAACCGACCAAGACGTTTGGTCAAAAAGGGTTTCGCAAGCGAACCGTGGTGCTTGAACAGGCGAGCGGCCGGTTCACGAACTACATTCCGCTCGAGTTTACCAATGACGGTTGCGACTCGGTGGAGGAGCTCCGCGTGGGCGACGACGTGGAGGTGTCGTATCGTCTGAGCGGCCGCAAGTGGCAGCGGGACGCGCAGAGCGAGGTGAAATACTTCCTGAGCGCCGAAGCGGTGCAGTTCAAGGTGATGCGCGGTGGCGCCGCCGGGGCCGCGGATGATTTCGACCCCAACAGCGCTTTCCAGGAATCCAGCGGCGAAGACGTGCCGTTCTAACCGGCTACCAGCTGAGTCCGATTTTCTTGGCGTCGTCGCCGCGATCGAAGCCTCCCTTGAGCGGGCCGGGCCGTTTCTTAATGGCCGGCTTGCGGACTGGCTCTTCGACTTGCTCTTTAGCTTCCTCGGCCTTCGGAGGCGGCGCTTGGGCGGCCTTCAAGGAGAGTCCGATCTTTTGGTTCTCGCGGTCGACCGTGAGCACCTTGACTTCGACTTCCTGGCCTTCCTGCACGACCTTGGCGACCTGGCTAACCCGAACATTCGACAGTTCGGAGATGTGAACCAAGCCCTCCACGCCCGGGGCCAGCTTCACAAACGCGCCGAAGTTGGCGAGCCGTGAGACGACGCCGCGGACCGTCGAGCCGATCGGGAACTTCGCGTCGATATCGGTCCAGGGGTTTTCTTGGAGGCTGCGTAGGGAGAGTCCGATTTTTCCGCTCTGCGGATCGAACTTTTCCACTCGCACTTGCACCTTCTGGCCAATCTTCAGCAGTTCCCGCGGGTCCTTCACCCGCTCCCAGCTCATTTGACTGACATGGATTAAGCCATCGGCGCCGTCCATATCGACGAATGCCCCGAAGTCCTCGATCTTCCGCACCACACCCTCGCGGACCTGGCCAATCTGCAGTTCCTCGTAAAACTTGCGTTTGGCTTCCTCTTTTTCACGTTCGAGCACCGCGCGGCGGCTCAGTACCAGATTGCGGCGTTGCGGATTGGCTTCCGTCACCACGCAGACCATGCGCTGCCCGATGAACTCGGCGGCGTTCTCGATGCGGTAGATGGCGACTTGGCTCATCGGGATGAAGCCACGAATCTTGTTGACGGTGCATTCCAGGCCGCCCGTGTTGGCGGCGGTGACGACCGCTTCCACGACCGCGCCTTCGCTGAGGTCCGCCCAGTCGGACACCTCGATCGACGCACCGGGAATGTGCAGTTCGTACAAGCCGTCCTCGGCGTTGAACGCCTTGATGATGACGTCGTACATCTGGCCGGGTTCGGGTGGAGTGGCGAATTGACGCACCGAGGCCACGCCTTCGTTGCGTCCACCGAGTAGGAAGAACACGTTGTCGCCGTGCACTCGAGCGACGGTCGCGGCCCGCCGCGATTCGAGTTCCTCGAGCTGCCTGCCGACGACGGCCAGCGTGTTGTCACTGAACATGGTGTCGAGCGACCGGCCGCCGAACGCCGCTTCGAATTCGGCTTCCATGTCCGCTGAAAGCTTTTCCCGGCGGTTCGGTTTCGGCGGCAGCGCGACACGTAGCTCTTCGGTTGACGGATCCTGGCCGCCCTCGCCCCGCCCACGCCGCCCTTGCTGTCCCCGCGGGCCACCCTTGCCAGACCGACCTTGGCCGAACTGTCCGGGCCCAGGTTGACCTTGGCCAGGTTGACCTTGGCCAGGTTGTTGCCACTGACTGAGCGGCCCTGGAGCCATCGGCCCCTGATCGGCGGCTCCTTCCGCTGCCGCATCAGACGGGCCGGCATTAGACGGGCTGGCGTCAGACGGGCGGGCGTCTGCTTGATGAGAGCCGCCGCGGTTGTCGAACTCGCCGATATCACCGCCCAATTCATTCGCGTTGCCGCTGGAAGGCCGGTTTGATGCAGCTTGCGACAGTTCCGGCGCGATCGACGCGCCGCTGGACCCAAGCGATTCCTCGGCGAAGTCGCTCGAGTCGGCTAGTTCGGGCGGAATGTCTCCCGTGGCGTTTGGAGCCGAATTCGGCTTGCCACGGAACTGCGACGACAACGGGCTGACGCTGGGCGCGTTACCGCCACCACTTGTGAAGTGGCGTCGCTGCGGCGGACCGGACGGCTGCTGGCGCCCGCCGCCGCCTGGGCGGCGGACATTGATGGGTGGCTTCGCGCCACCGGGCCGGGAATCGCCGGGCCGGGAGTCGCCAGGGCGAGCGTTGGAAGGGTCTCGGGAGGGACCTTGGGAAGAGGCGGACGACGAATCAGACGACATCGCTCGGTATTTCCTGATCCAGGGACGCGACAAAGCACGCTCTGAAGTGTAACAATGCCTAAGCGTCGGCGGTAGTGATTCGCGGCAAGGCCAATTACAATCCCATTTGCCGCCGCTCTTCCAGACCGTCGCCTAGAACCGCTTCGCATGACGGACTTATCGCCCACCCCTAACGAGACCGACGGGTCGGAGTCGACCCAATACAGCGAAGTCGTGGCCAGCTTGATCGACCGCCTGCCACCGAGCCAACTGGGGCCGGGCACAGCGGCCGACGCGGGCCTCCGGCAGTCGCTGCGGGTCGTGCTCGCGAACCTTTCCGATCGCGATTTATTTCTGCCTAGACAGAGCATGGTGGACGCCGGGGCGGCCGCCTGTTGCCGAGCCGGCCTATGGTTGGGCTGTGATTTCCTGGAAGAAAGCCATTCGATCAGCCAGGGTATGGAAACCCCTTCGGGCAGTTACTGGCACGGCATCATGCATCGCCGCGAGCCCGATCCGGACAACGCCAAGTACTGGTTTCACCGCGTTCGCCGTCACCCGATCTTTGTCCCACTTGCGGCGGCCGCCGCCCAATACGTTAATTCGCAATCGGCAAGTTCGCCGTCCGAGTCCGCCACGCCTGCCGCGGCCGCCTACTTGGCGACACAAACGGTGTGGGATCCGGCGCGGTTCGTGGATTTATGCGAGCGGATGCGGGGCACGGACAGCCACGGGGAGCAACTGTGTAGGACGATCGCCCGAATTGAGTGGCGATTGTTGTTCAACCATTGCCATCGACAAGCCTTAGGACTTGAGTGAGCCGCCTCGATGCCGTTTCAATTCCAATGCCCGCAGGGCCATTTGCTGGAAGCCGAACCATTTCAAGCCGGGCAGCAGTGCGTCTGTCCGATGTGTGGCCAGCCATTTGTGATCCCCAGTCCCGTGGGAGGGGTGGCCCCTACGCCCGCCGCGTTCCAGCAGCAGCCGGCATTCCAGCAGCAACCGACGTTCCAGCAGCAGCCGGCGTTCCAGCAGCAACCGACGTTCTCGCCGCAATCCTACGGGCAGGGGGCGGCTCAGCCGGAAGAGCCGGCGTCCTCCGAACCCCAGCCACAAATGGCGCCGCAGCCAGAACCGGCTGGGGTGTCGGCTAGCGGATCAGTCGGGGCGGGTTCGTCGCCTGGATTGCCGTTTTCCACCGAGAACACCGCCACAATCCCGCTGCTGCACATTCCTTGTCCTAAGGGGCATGAACTGGAAGTGCCGCGGGACATGTTGAATCAGTTCGTCGAATGTCCGCAGTGCCAAGCGCAGTTCACGCTCCGCGAGCGCGACAGCGTCGAATTCAAGAAAAAGCACTCCGCGGAGATGGAGCGCCGCTGGGAAAAAACGGGCCAAGCTTGGCTACAGTGGGCCATTGTTTTCGCGGTGCTCGTCGTACTCGGACTCATCACGCTTATCGCCCTTTCGTAAGCCGCGTTCCACGTTTTTCATCCCCATGGCCTGAAATCACCCAATGAGCCCTTCCCCTTCGCCTTCGTCCACTTCGCCACCATCGTCAGGCGCGACTGGCAGCAATTCCACCAGCGCGGCTGGCGCGAGCAGTCGCCCGTCCGCCGATGGTTCGCCATTCGCGGGCCTGTGGCCAGCGGTGATCACTCCGATGACGCCGGACGGGCGAGTGGCCTACGCGACGCTGGAACGGATGGTCGACCTATTCGCCACGCAGGGGTTGGATGGACTGTATCTGACGGGCTCAACGGGCCAATGGCCGCTTTTGTCGGGCGAGGAACGGCGAACGATTTTGGAATGCGCTGCCGGGGCGGCGGCGGGCCGGCTGCCGATCATGGCGCATATCGGCGCGACGACGACGGCGGAGACTGTGGCGTTGGCCGAGCATGCGGCAAACGCGGGTGCGGCAGCCGTGTCGGCGGTCGCCCCGTCCTACTATGGCTACTCGCCGGATGTCGTGTTCGCCTACTACTCGGAACTAGGGCGAGCGACGCCGCTGCCGCTGTTCGCCTACCATCTCAGCACAGTCAACTCGGTGCGGCTTCCGCCCGCCGAATTTGTCGCGAGGCTGCTGGACGTTCCCAACATCGCCGGCATGAAGATCACCGACGTCGACCTTTATCTGTTCGGCTTGGTCCGCGCCCACGGCGGCGATCGCTTACGGCTGTTCAGCGGCGCCGACGAAGTGCTTTGCCACGCGGTGCTCAGCGGCGCCATCGGGGCGATCGGCACGTTTTACAATCTGTGGGGCGTCGAGTGCCAACGGGCGCGACGCGCTATGGTGGCGGGCGATGTCGCAGGTTCAACAGAGTTCACTCGGCGGTTCCAATCGGCGATCTCCCGCTGCATGCGGACTGGCTCGGTCTGGTCGTTTTCACGACAAGCGATGCAGCGGAAACACGGCATCGATATCGGCATGCCCCGCCCGCCGCTCGGCTCGCAAGACCGTCCTTGGAGCGATGAGGAAGTGGAGAGCATCCTGCGGCTGATGGAAGAATGAGCTCGCGAGCCGCGAGCTCGCGTCATCCACGAAAGACAATCGCCGGTTCGAGGACGATCACGCGGCGGATACTGATGAGCGCGGTCAGTCCGATGATGGCGAGCACCGCGATTGCGACGCCGATCGCGGCGTGCGCGGTAAGGTAGAGGCCGGCCAAATGCGTGATGCCGCCGGTCGCGGTGAAAAACACGGCGGTTAAGCCGATTCCCAGACCGTAGCCCATGACGCCGACCACCAGCGCTTGCAGCAGGATCATTCCCACCAATCGCCCATTGGTGACGCCCATCGCCTTCAGCGCTCCGAATTGTTTGAGGTTTTCGAGCGTGAATAAGTAGAAGGTCTGGCCAGTGATGACCGCGCCGATGATGAAGCCGAGCGTAATCGTGATGCCGAAATTGACGGGGATGCCTGTTGAGCCGAGGAAGTAATTGATCGTTTTCCAGAAGAATTGGTCGCGGGTCAGCGCCATCAGGCCCGTACGGGACTCGATGGCGGCGCAGACCTCCGCCGCGTCATGGCCTGGTTGGGCTTCCGCCAGGATGAACGACATCAAATTCCGTTCGCGGGGCACAAAACCGGCCGCCGCGCTGTAACGGGTGTAGAGCACGGGCATCGTCGTGAATGGCGGCGTCGCCTCGCAGATTCCGACCAGCACCGCTCGACGGTCGTTCAAGTACAGCTCGCGGCCTTCCCGGAACGGTTCGCCCGGCCACATGTATTCGTGGCCCGCCTTGTCGATGACCACGGCGTCGGGGCGCCGCAGATCGCTCAGTTGCCCGCGCAGCATCTTGCGCGGCGCGCCGACCAAATTGGCGTCATCCAGCCCAAACATGACGACGTTGCGGTAATTGCCGTCTTCAAGCCGCGCGCGGACTTGGCCTTTGTACAGCCGAGCGGCCCAAGCCACTCCGGGGACACCGCGGACACGATTCAAATCGGTTTCCGGCAGGCCCGGCGCCTCGTCGATGAACCGCACTTTATTGTCCATCACCCAGATGCCCGCGTCGCTGACATCGACAATCTGGCTCGCCGTGCGTTTGATGATGCCGACGAAAATCGACACCTGCTGCGACATCAGGTGGCTGGCGAAAGCCACCCCCATGATCAATCCCCAATACTTGCCGCGATCGCCCACAAGCATCCGCAACGCTACCCAGTTCAACTTCACTCCTCCACGACGCGGCCGCAATCGAGGACCACGACCACTTCCGAAAATCTTGTGTTATGCCACGATGGTTAGGCACAGCGCGTGCGATCATCTTTCGTGATCGTAGCACCGCGCGCGTTCGGCTGGGCGATCGCGGAGAAGACCTTTGGCTTCGGGAAGGCGATTGCGGCCGTCGCCGAGCGGGTGGCTCATGCTACGATGCGGCAAGGCGGCGCCGTGAGTAAGTCGGCGGCGGCCGCGAAGGTTCTTTGGAGTTCGCAGCTATGATCGACGCGTCAGCCAATGGGGGAACGGAACGTCCGTGGGTTCGCAAATTGACGCTGGCCCTGTTCGCCCTGTTGCTGTTGGGGCCGCTGGCGTACAAGCACGCGCCCCGCGAAGTGGCCCGGTGGTATCAAGCGATCGCCGCCGAGCAATTCGAGAATGGCGAGGAAGAACGGGCGCGGCAGTCGATCGAGAACGCCCTCCGCTGGTCGCCCGACGACAGCCGGATTTACCTGCAAGTCGCGCGGTGGAAGCGAGAAGCGGGGCGGCACGAAGAAGCGCTCGAATGGTGCGGGAAAGCCCGAGAGCGTGGCGGCGTCGAGGTGGCCATCATCCTCGAGGAAACCGAAAACCTCTGGAGCTTGAAACGCTGGAACGATGCGCTGGCGCAATGGAAGCGGCTGTCGCAGTTGGCCAGCGAATCGGCCGGCGAATCGGCCAGTGTCGTCCCCCGCGCAGTGCTGCTGAACAGCTTGGCGTACGCCCGCGCGCTCGCGAACACCGAACTTACCGAGGCGCTGCGGGATATCGACGAGGCGATCGAGTTGGCGGGACGGGATTCGGCGTTCCTCGACACCCGGGGCTACATTCTGTACCGCCGCGGCGAGGGTGACGCGGCTCGCCGCGATCTTGACGCCGCCCTGGAATTGATAGGCGTGCCTGTCGCTGACGCCAACGCCAACGCCAACGATAAAACCGACGGCAAAACCAACGATAAAACTGGCGAGAAAACCGACGGCAAAACCGACGGCAAAACCGACGACAAGAGGAACGCCCAAGCCAAAGCCAGCCGTGAAGCCGAACCTCAGGCCGATGTCAACGATTCCCAACCCGCGGCGTCGCCGTCGAAGGAGAAAGAAGTTAAGCCATCGCGGTCCGCCGCCTCGCAGCCGGAAGTTCAAAAGTTACAAAGGACTCGGGCAGTGCTCCTGTACCACCGCATGCTGATCCTCGAAAAGCTTGGCGCGGACGCCGACGAGGCGGCCGATCGGCGGCGGATCGAGGCGTTGGGGTATCGTCCGGACGATTCGTTGTTTTGACCTATCGAACCGGCCTTGCGAACGTTTTGGGCGAGGCTATACTTGGTTGCACGTTTGCGAGGGGGCCGTAGCTCAATTGGTTAGAGTACCGGACTGTCGATCCGGTGGTTGCGGGTTCGAGCCCCGTCGGCCTCGCTTTCTTTACCGCCTATGTCAGCTGGAATGACACCTTCTGGCTTCGATAGCACGGCAGCTTCGCTTCCGTTGGTTTCTGGGCCTATGGCTCTAGGGCCCTATAAACGGTTGGCCAACGACGAGTTGACCGGCCGGATTCAGGCGGTTCGCCGCAAACTGGGCCCCGAACTGTTGATTTTGGGGCATCACTACCAGCAAGACGAAGTGATCGCCCTGAGCGATCTGCGGGGCGACAGCTACCAACTG
>JBJTOW010000246.1:0-4687 GCA_046074805.1 Planctomycetota bacterium
ATCCGCTGAATTCGTCCCGATACGGCGACCGGCAGCGAAGGCAGCCGCTGTGTTTCGGCGCCAGATAACTCGGTGGCGGAAGTATCGAGTCGCAGGGAATCGGGACGCGAAGGTCGCACTCGCGACACATCCTCGATCACCTGGGCGCCGCCGCCGACATGCAGAAAACCAAGCGGCGACGCGCCGTTCGCGTTCGCGGCTTGCCACCGCACAATGCCCGTCGGCACGTCGGCGGGAATCGTGATCCGGGCCGGAAACTCGCGCGGCAGAGGCCATGCCGGTCCGCGGGCTTTCGCCCCGAACCAGTATGGCGGGTCGGCCACCAACACCGGCGTCGGCGGTCCCAGCAGTTCCATCTTGATCCGCGGATCATGCGCGAAAAGCTGCATGTCCGGCGACCAATCGTAGCCGCCCAGCACCACGTCGACGGTCGTTCCCGGCTGGCCGCCCGCCGGATGCACGTAACCGATCTCCGGCACCAACTGTGCGAGCACGCTTCGCGGCGTCACCAAGCCGACGCACAGGACGGAAACAGCGGCGGCGGCCGCGAACAACGCCGCGGCAAAGAAAGAAGCGGCGGACGGTTTTCGGACCATGGAACACCTGAAGCGACTAAGCGGGCAGACCGGGGATCATCTTGCCGCCGTCCACGAGCGGAACCGGACGCCCAAGCGGATCGTCGTACGTTTTGTGCGAATCGATACCCAGCAGCGAGCACACCGTGTGGAGCAAGTCGGCGACGCTGATCGGATCGCGAGTCGGCGCGGCGGCCTGCTTGTCGGTCGCGCCGATAATCTGGCCGGGCCGCGTGCCGCCACCCGCGAACAAGATGCACTGGGCCATCGACCAGTGGTCGCGTCCCGCTTGGGCATTCACTCGCGGCGTGCGGCCCATTTCGCCCATCATCACGACGAGCGTGCTGTCGAGCATGCCCCGCGATTCGAGGTCGTTCACCAACGCGGCGAACGCCTTGTCGGCGGGCGGGATGAGATCGCCTTCCAGGCTTGGGAAACAGTTGAAATGCACGTCCCAACCCGGCGCGTCGACGCCTACGAACCGGCAGCCCGCTTCGACCAGCCGCCGGGCGAGCAACGCCGATTGGCCGATCTGCGTCAGTCCGTAATTCTCGCGTAGCTTATCCGACTCCTCGCGAACGTTGAACGCCCGCCGCGCCGCGGGCGACGTGATCAGGTCGTACGCCTTCGAATAATACGTCGACATCGCGGCCGCTCGGCCCGCTCGTTGCCGATCCTTTTCCAGCCCCGCGAGCATTCGTTGGCGACGAGCTTGGCGCGACGCCGACAAACCCTCGAGCTGTCCAAGGTCTTTGACTTCGAAGTCGGGCTGGCTCGGGTCGGCTTCGATCACGAACGGCGCGTACTCGGCGCCGAAGAATCCCGGACCGCCAGCGCCCATCGGGTGCGGCATGTTGATGTACGGCGGAACGGTGCCGCCCGACGATCCCAATTCGCGGGCCACCATCGATCCGAGCGACGGGTAGAGTTCATTGGTCGGAATCGGATGCTCGCCGTCCGCGAACGTCGGGCGGCGGCCCGTCATGACGTAGTGGTAGCCAGTCGCATGCCCGTTGTCGTTGTGCGAATGGCTGCGAACGACGGTGAATTTGTGGGCGATCTTCGCGCAGTTGCCGCAGTGTTCGGTGAAGATCGTGCCGGGCACCGACGTGGAAATCGGCGCGAACGGGCCACGGATTTCCACCGGGGCTTCGGGCTTCGGATCCCACATGTCCTGCTGAGGCGGTCCACCTTCCAGAAAGATGAAGATGCATGATTTAGCGCGGGCCCGCCGTCCCGACGGACCAGCCTTGTCGTCCGCTGCCAACATTCGCGGCAACGACAAGGCGGGCAGCAAACCGGCAGCGCCGAGCCGGAGCAAATGACGCCGACTTACGCCGTCGCACGTCCGCGACGCCTTGCCAGGCAACCGAAAGCTCAACATGGGCGGCAACTCCTATCGCTCAATGCACGTACAAAAACTCTTTGGAATTCAACAAGGTCCACAAGATATCTTCGACCGCTTCGCGCCGCAGCCGTGACTCGTCAAGCGTCCCCGAGCCGGTTTCCGTTTCCGCCTGGGCCGGCGGGAACGCGAACGCTTGGCGAGCGATCTCGAGTTCGCTGGGACGGGGACGGCGGGCGAGCACCGCCAAGTAAACCTCCTCGATCAGTTGATCCGGCGTGCGCGGCGACTCGGCCCACTGCCGAGCCAAGCCCGAGCGATGCGTGATCTTGGCGTTGATCTCGGGCGAATTCATCAAGTGCAACGCCTGCGCGATGCTCGGCTCGTTACTCCGCTCGCACTCGCAGACCGTGGCCCGCACGGGCCGGCCAAAAATGCGGAAGAAATACGACGGCATCCGGTTGTCCCAAACATCGACCGCGCGAACGCCAAGTGGCCAGCCGTTGAACTTCTCCGGCACTCCCGTGGTCTGGCAGACGGCGTCGAGCAGCACTTCCGCCGGTAACGACTTTGGGCTGGCGTGCGAAAAATGCTGCCGGTCGTCCTGGTTCCCAGTGGTGGTCTCGCTGGAAAGTTGGTACACGCTCGACGAGAGCAACGTGCGAGTGAACGCCTTCAAGTCGAATCGCACCTCTTTTAGATGAGCTTCTAACGCCGCCAGCAGCGGCTCGTTGGTGGCCGGGTTAGTGTCCCGTAGGTCGTCGATCGGTTCGACGAGTCCCCGGCCGAAGTAATGGGCCCAAAGCCGGTTGGCGATCGCTTTCGCGAAGAACGGGTTGTCCTGAGCCGTCGCCCAGGTGGCGAGGACACGGCGACGATCCCGTTCGCCCGTGAAATCGGCAGCCGTCCCGCCGAGCACCCGGGCCGGCACCAGTTCGCCGCTCCGTGGATGCTTCGCGTCGGTTCCCGTCTTGGCGATGATCGCTTCGCCGCCCTCCGGCAGTTTCTTCGTCGCCACGCCGGTGAAAAATCCAACCAGTCCCGCGTAGTCGTCCTGGCCCCAGCGTTCGCTCGGATGGTGGTGACACTGAGCGCACTCGATCCGCACTCCGAGGAACAACTGGCTGACACTCCGGCTGGCTAGTTCCGGCTGGTCAACCGCTTTGAAGAACGCGGCCGGGCTTTCATTTTGAATCGGCCCCTGGGCCGTCAAAATGTCCCGGACCATCTGATCGTAGGGCCGATTCGTGGCGAATTGCCGGCGCAGCCAGCGCGTCAATCCGACGGTGGCCTGCGGGGTGACTTTAACTTTGTCGGCCCTCAACAGGTTCGACCACTTCATCGCCCAGTAGGAAGCGTACTCGGGGCGGTCGAGCAATTCGCTGATGAGCCGTTCCCGTTTATTCGGAGCTTGGTCGTCAAGGAATCGCCGAGCCTCGTCGCCGGTGGGCAGTGTGCCCGTCACATCGAGATAGACGCGGCGGAGAAACGTGGAGTCGTCGGCCACGGGACTAGGTGGCAGACCCATTTTCGCCAGTTTGTCCCACACCAAGCGATCGATGAAGTTGCGTTCGGCGGGCCGCGTCGCCGCGACAGCGGGCCGTGGCAGAACAAACCGCGCGACGGCCACGTGGCCTTGGTATCGCACTAGCACCGCCGTGTCGCCCGGAACGTCGCTCGCACGCACCAAGCCGCCCGCATCGACATCCGCGACAAACGGCGCATTCGAGACGAAATCCGACTCGGCCGTCACACACCGCCGCTCGCCCTTGGCGTCGATCGCGGTGACTCGCAGTTGCTGGCTGCCTTCGGCCGCGATCACGACCTCGCGGGGTTCGACCTCGATCGCCACCACGGGTCGCTCGTCCACTGCTTCGCGCGGGGCGCCGGCGGCGAGCCAACGAACCAAGCGGCGATGTCCAGGGCTACCTTCTTCGAGTTTCAAGCCGCCGCCATGCGGCACCTGAGCGGCTCCTTTGGCGAGCAGCAAGCTGCGTTCGGGGCTGGCGAGCATGATCCGGCGGCCGCGGCCGGCACGCACGATCGCTTCGTAATCGGCCGCCGCATCGAAACCGAACAAGCTGAGCTTAAACCCGGCCTGCCCCTCCGCCTTGCCGTGACACCCTCCCGAGTTGCACCGCGATTTCGTCAGCACGGGAATCACTTCGTGGGCGAAGGAAACCGGGACATGCTCGGTGAACTTCGCGACGGTGAGCGGGACCCGCCGAGTCGCCCCGGCCAGTTCGACGACCAGCTCGGTGGCACCGTCACCGACCGGTGTGACGCGGCCAGTGGCGTCCACACGCGCGACGGCGGGCGAACTGACAGAAAACTTGGCATCGCGGGTAGCGTCGCGCCGCTGGGTTCCCTGCACCTGAGTGACGAGCACCTGCTGGGAGGATTCCGGACGGTCGATCAAGATCGTCGCCGGACTGACTTCCCAATTTTGGCCGAATGTTGCGCTGGCCCCGATCGCTGCGTTGAACCCGAGCAATAGGGCGGCAGCGGGAATCACGAGGGCCCAGCAAGTGGCGACGGCGGAATCCCTAGATCCGAACGGGACGATGAGGCTGGATCGAGTCCGGTTACCCGCACGCATGACTAACATCCCCGATGTGACTCGTCCGCGACAACCCCGCCGCAAGTTCCGTGAATCACACCTGATTCTAGCCGTCTTGCGGAACCCATCCAAGCGACTTTATGCCATTGCCGCCGGAAAATCCGCATACGTCGTCACCTACGCCGCAAAGCGAGCGCGACGCTGCCG